>JAQTRU010000041.1 GCA_028711655.1 Patescibacteria group bacterium | reverse complement strand
AATTGTTTTAAGGCGCTTAAAAAGATAAAATTTTCCGGTACGATTATTATGCAGGCTTGGCGGGGGAAAAAATATCTGGACGATGCCAAAAAACAGATTTTTTTTCTAAAAAGAATTTTAAAAAATATAAACTAAATTTTTTATATGACGAAAAAAAACATATCCAATTTTAATGTCAGGGGGAAGGTTATCATTATTACCGGCGGAGTCGGAGTTTTGGGAATGCAGTATGCGCAAACCCTGGGAAGAGCAGGTGCAACCATTGTCTTGTTGGACAATGTTGACAAACCAACATTCACCAAGAGATTGAGCAACTTTTCAGGCATAAAAATAACTGGATTCTGCATTGATATTTCTGATGAACCGGCAGTTCAACGCACCATCCAGCAGGTTGTTAAAAAATTTAATCGGATTGATGTCTTAATTAATAATGCGGCTATGAATCCGGCTGTCGGAAGCAAGGATTCGGAGAAGCAATTTGTTGCTATTGATAATTATCCAGTAGATTTATGGGAAAGAGAATTAAAGGTTAATTTAACGGGTATGTTTATCTGTATTAAGGCGGTTATACCTTTTATGAAAAAACAAAAATCAGGAGTTATAGTGAATATAGCTTCCGAGGTTTCAAATATTGCCCATGACCACAGAGTTTATGATAAGCCAGGCAAATATAAATCTCCGGCGTATGTAACTTCAAAAACCGGCGTATTGGGATTAACAAGGGCTTGCGCGGCCCAGCTTGGAGAATTTAATATCAGGGTTAATTCTTTTTCTCCTGGCGGCGTAGGGAACGCCAATCTTCCGCCTGAATTCGTAAAAAGATTCGGAGGCGCTAATATGCTCGGGAGGATGGCCGAATCCGATGAATATAATTCCGCTATATTATTCCTTTGCTCAGACGCATCTTTATTTATGACTGGTCAAAATTTAATAATGGATGGCGGAAAGAGTTCTTGGTAGTTAATTTAGCTTAGAAATTATGTTCTATAATCTAAGATTAGTAAAATAAATATGAAGGAAAAAATTAAAGGTATTATGCCTAAGCTTTTGGACACCGCTAATAATTAGGCCCCAGTCAATTCAATGAAGAGGCTGAATTTAATCAACCGGTTATTTTTTAACTAAAAAACAGCAAAAGAACATTATGACAATGATAGAAAAAGTCAAATTCAAATATAACCAAATTATTAGGCCGCATATTGATAAAGATTTAATGGTGTTATTTCGAGCTAATAGGGAATTATATCCCTTTAAACCATATCCAGATGATGTTCAATTATTAAATGCATTAAAATGGTTGTATATTGCTAATCAGAGGTTACAGGGGCGTGGTTTTCCGGCAAAATTTTCAATAGGCGCCCGTTATGGACTAGCCAGTTCTTATCCGGAAACAACCGGATATACCCTGTGTACTTTGTTAACAATTTTAAGAAATAAACCATGGAGAGATTTTAATTATCAGCTTGTCATCAAACTCATTGATAATTCTTGTAAGTATCTTCTTACTATGCAATTGGAAAACGGAGCTTTTACGGGCGGACGAGAATCAACAAAAGATTTTGGGACACCCAGTATTTTTGACTCAGGGCAAATATTACTTGGTTTAGCAGATTTATATGAGACGGCTAATAAAAATCAGGAAGTTGATTCATATTTTGTTGACCGGACAGTACTGAAGAAGGCGATAATTGATGCCGCCAATTTTTTAGCCGGGGAAATAGAAGAAGATGGATCATTTAAAGCAACTTATACATATTTAAAATCAAAAAGATCTTATTATGCTAGGGCCGCATATGGCTTGTTGCGAGCCGGGGTTGTTTTAGAGAATGAGCAATTTATTATTAAGGCTAAACGGAAATTTGACTATGTAGTTAAATTGCAGAAAGAGAATGGATGGATTGATTATTGGGGATTTGAAGATGATCAGGCTGTATTACATACCATCGCTTATACTTTACGTGGTCTTGTAGAAGCGGCAATATATTTTAAAAACGATCAGTATGCCTTAGTGGTTGAAAGGGCGATTAGTTTTCTTGTAAGTTATGATAAAAAGAATTTTTTATATCCGAATCTATTTCCTTCTCATTATGATTGTCAAAGGAAATATGTAAACGATTTGTGTATAACCGGTTTATCCCAGATGGCTATTGTTATCAAGAAATTTAATTTTTATTCTGCCGAAACCCCACCGCAATATGAAAAATTATTTAAAGATATTATAGAAGCTACAAAATGCTTCCAATTGCGAGGGTTTAGCAATGAGTTGCTTAATGGAGTTATGCCGGCATCTTGGCCCATAGATGGAAAATATCAACCAAATAATTTAATTGAATGGGGAACAAAATTTTTTATGGATTCATTGTTATTATCCATAGGGGTTCCTCCTCAAGAAATAAAAGGATAATATGAAAATAGTTATTACTAGCAACACAGGCATAGAGCATGATTATTTGTGGCAAGAAATATTTAATATGGGCCACGAAGTTTATGTATTTGCCCAGACTCATTTGCGGGTTTTTCAACAGGGGGGAGAAACTAATAAATCATTTAAAATTATCCGGAAGCTATTCAGACTTATTAAAATGTTTCCTTCATTAATTAGAAATCCACTGTTTTTTATTAGTAAAAAAAATGCTCAAAGGAAATTATTTAAATATCAAACGTTGTCTTTAAAAAAATATTTTTCAGTTCTAGTTGTTCAAAATATTATAGATAAAATAAAAACATCCGAAAGATATTTTGAATTTGAGGACATTAATTGCGATGCCGCCGTTCGGAAGATTGCAGAAATTAACCCCGACTTGATTGTTGTTCACGGGGGTAAAATTTTAAGAGAAGATTTTTTTGGGAAATCTCGATTCGGCACAATCCACCTGCATGGCGGGATTGTTCCGTGGTACCGCGGCGGAAATACATGGTATCCCAACATTATTAATGATGATATGTATTACATTGGTCCGAGTGTGCAAGAGATTGATAAAGGCATTGATACTGGTAATGTTATTCATCAGCATACAATAAAAATAGATAGCCACGATAATCCGTCAAGTTTGTACTGCAAAACCGTAATAGTGGGAGTTGAAATATTATTAAAATGTATTAGTGTGATTAACAAGACGAACACAAAAATACCCTCTACCCGATTGTCCATAAAGGGATTCAATTATTTAAAAAGAAAGCACATCAAGGACTACGAGGATATAATTGTATATAATAGATTTCAAACAGTATTTATTAATTTTCTTAACTCGCCATTTACTTTTAGGCCAAACTTGATACAAAATAAAAAATTAATGATAAAACATAAGTTTGTCAGATATTAAAAAGACAATTTAGATATGCGAAGAAGATTAAAAATTTTATGTTTAAGTTTCTGGACGCCCCCGATAGTTCGTCCCCAGTCTATTTTAATCGGCAAAATGATTCCGGAATGGAAAAAGCAGGGAGTAGATCCGATGATTATTACTTATGATATATGCGGAGACTGGAAAATAGACGCGCCGGTTTATAAAATTCCTAAATTTAAAATAAATAGGTATTTTAATAAGTATTTTTTAGTTCGTAATTTTTTTGCCGCAAGATATTATAAAAAACTATTTAAAGTTACGGAGGACATAATAAAAAAGCATAAAATAAATATTGTTTTCTCTTTTTCAAATCCGCAAGCCAGCAATATATTAGGGGCGATGTTAAAAGAAAAATTAGACGTTAAGTTTGTCGCTTATTTTAGCGATCCTTGGTTTGATAATCCATACAAAGAGTATTTGGGCCTGGAAAGAAGAAACGTTTTAAAACTGGAAAAATATGTTATTGCCAATAGCGACAAGGTGATTTTCACTAACGAGGCAGCCCGCAGTTTAATTATGAAAAAGTATCCGGCATCCTGGGCTGAAAAAGCGGAAATCGTCCCTCATTGCTTTAACTTAAAAGATTATCCGGAAGTTCGCAAAACAGATTCTGATAAATTCATTATAAGTTATATTGGCGCTTTTTATGAACAAAGAAATCCAGAATTGCTGTTTAAAGCCTTACAAAAAATAATGAATAAGCGGTCTGACTTTACTCGTAAATTTAAAATTGAATTAATCGGCGCGGCCAATGATTATGCCGGATATAGCGCCGCCAGCATAGCCAAGATGGCGGACCTTTATGGCCTAAAAGACAATATAGAAATTATCCCGCCGGTCAGTTATGAAGAAAGCTTAAAGCATATGAAATTATCTGATTGTTTAGTCGTAATTGACGCTGATATGCCAGATAGCCCATTTTTGCCCTCAAAAGTTGTTGACTATGCCGGAAGCGGCAAGGCTATTTTGGGGATAACTCCAGCCAGTAGTCCGACGGCCCAATTTATAAAAGGTCTGGGGTGCGAATCATTTAATTATGATCAAGTTGATGAATTAGGCGAGTATCTTGAAAGGTTAATTTCTGGAGAAATAAAAATAGAAATAAATAAAAAATATTTAGAGCAGTATGAGGTGCGGAACACAACCGTTAAGCTGATTAAATTATTTAATGAAGCATTAGACAATTAAAATTATTAATATGAATTTAGGTAAAAATATGCCAGTTTCTGGCGGAAAAATCGCTATAATTTTAGGAACCAGGCCGGAGATTATAAAAATGTCGCCGATAATCAGGGCTTGCGAGAAAAAAGGGCTTAGCTATTTTATTTTACATACCGGCCAGCATTATAACTATGAAATGGACAAAAAAATTTTTGAAGATTTAGAAATAAAGGAACCAAGATATAACTTAAATGTTGGTGGTCATGAATATCGTAAACAGGTCGGGCTTATGATTAGGGAGATTATGAAAGTTTTGGCCGAAGAGAAGCCGGTAGCGGTATTGGTTCAGGGTGATACCAACAGCGTTTTAGCCGGGGCTTTGGCCGCTAATAAGCTCGGAATTAAAGTTGGCCACCACGAAGCCGGTTTGCGGAGCCATGATTTAACCATGCTGGAAGAAACCAATCGGATCATAACTGACCATATTTCTGATTTTTTATTCGCGCCCACTGAAGATGGTTTACAAAATCTTAAGGACGAAGGCCTTGCTGATGGTAAGGTTGTCTTAACCGGCAATACCGTAGTTGATGCCGTCTTTCAGAATCTTGAATTGGCTGGTAAGAAGAGCGATGTTCTAAAGAAACTAAATTTAGAGGGTAAAGATTATATTTTAGCTACGGCTCACCGAGCGGAAAATGTAGATATAGGAGAGCGTTTGAAAGGTATTCTTGGGGGATTGGCTTTGGTGGCCTGTGATTTTAATTTACCAATAATATATCCGATTCATCCCCGGACTTTAAATAATATAAAAAAGTTCGGTTTGGAAATTCCACCAGAGGTAAGGGCAATATCGCCCCTAGGCTATTTGGATTTTTTGCAATTAGAATCAGGGGCGAATCTAATAATCACGGATTCTGGCGGTTTACAGGAAGAAGCTTGCATCTTAAAAATTCCCTGCGTGACTATAAGAGACAATACGGAAAGGCCCGAGACTTTAAGGTCGGGCGCAAATATTCTCGCCGGGACAGATTCCAAGAAAATATTGTTTTGTTCTAAAAAAATGGCAGAAATAAAAAAAGAATGGGATAACCCATTCGGAGACGGTATGGCCGGAAAAAGAATAGTCGATTTTTTGGTAAATAAAACAGCAAAATAAATTTATTCCGCACCTTTCCAGAATACCTTTTAGCTCTGCTACGTGGATGAATGGATATAAATCAATCCTTTCAGCGGGGTTTAATACCCCGTTGAAGGGTACGGGATTTATTATCTGTTCTTAATCACCATTCCTTGGGTATCGGCAATATCAATTATTAATTCAGGATTATCTTTAAAAAATTCTTTGAAAGCTTTTTTTACCCCCGGTAAAGTTTTATTGTTGTAGTCGTGAACCACAATTCTTCCTCCTTTGACCATTTTTGGCCAGAAAAATTTAAGCCCTTCCAGGGTGCCTTTGTAAGTATCGGCATCTAAATGTACAAAACAAAAAAGTTTGTTTGAAATATCTTTTGCAGTTTCAGGGAATAGCCCCTTGTATAAAAATATGTTTTGATAGTCCTTTAAATATTCTTTAACTCCTTCTAACGAAGTTTCGTTTAGCCAGTTAGGCTTTACTAAGTCCCCCTTAGTAATTTCCTTCTTGGGGATACCTTCGAAGGTGTCAAATAAATATAACTTTTTATTTCCTTTTGTTTCGCAAAGAATTTTGGCAGAACCCCCCTTATATACCCCAACTTCAGCCACCTCACCAGGCAATTTAGACGTTGCCACCATGCCGGAATAGAGGGTAAACTGCTCTTCGCTATCCATATTGGTTTGTTCTTTAATATCTTCTAGGAGTTTAATGAAAAAATCGCTATATTTAAGGAAAAAACGTTTTTCACATAGCCAGCTGCGTATATAATGAAAATTTGTAAATCCCTCTTCTTTTAGCTGATTACTTATTTGTGTAAACATACTGCTGGTTATTATTATCGGAATATCATTCGGCAATTGCCGGAATTCTTTCCTTGAAATTATCTTTGATCCCCTTATTTTTTTCCCCCATTTTTCTTTATTATTGTCGTAGAAAGAAATATTGTTTTTATTGATTCCTTTTTCAACCAGGCTAAGAAAGGCGCTTTCTCCGGAAAGAGATGCACCAAATAAAACAATTTTTCTATCTTTTATTTCATTAAGGCATTCTATTAAATTAAAATTTTTGCCGTTATTTCCCATATTTTAAATCTATAAAATTAATTAAGGCAGTTTAAAACCATTTTTTTCTAATTTTCGCAATTTTTTTAATTTTTGTTCGCAGACAAACCAGTCTTCCTCGGTATTAATGTCAATACTGTAAAATTCATCCATTAAGTAAAGCTCCACCTTTTTCCCGTATAAATTTGGAGTTTTTCCATAAAGATTTTTTGGTTTAAAAATGTAGATAATATCATTGCGGGAATAGCAGATTGGCAATTCCTGGCGACGGGTTTTAATCTTAGTTAGGGGTTCGCCGGTAAACAAAACTACCCGATTTTTGTCATTAATTTTTAACATCCAGTGCGGATTTTCGTTCGCTATAACTTCGTAAACCGCCACGACTGAATCTGCTTTTGTTTTTTTAAATAATTCTATGGCTCCATTAATATGTTTTGCTGGTCTTAAAGGAGTAGTCGGCATCATCAAAGCGACGGCATCAGGAACGTAATTTTCGTTTTCTTTAAGCCAGTTTAAAGCATGCTTTATCACGGGTTCTATGCCGGTTATGTCCGTTGCCAGTTCTTTCGGCCTAATAAAAGGGACGTCTGCTCCGAACTTTTTAGCTATCCCGGCGATTCTTTTATCATCAGTAGTGACAAGTATTCTGTCTAAATTACTTTCCAAAGCAGATTCAATCGTCCAGGCTATTAAAGGTTTATTTAATAATTTTTTGATATTTTTAAGGGGGATGCTCTTAGAACCTCCTCGCGCCGGTATTATTCCTAAAATTTTCATAAATTTTTAAAATTATTATTTATTATTTTTCTGATTACATAAATTATACCTTTACCATTATTTTTAGTCAAACGCGATAAATGATTTATTTTCCGCCAAAAAGTGAATTTCCGCAAGCCAACCCGCCTATGCCAATAGGCGCCCGCTGTTTCTTCACGTCCCGCCATTGCTACTTTAAAAATTTTAAGGCAACGAAGCGGCCATTTCTGGTATAAAAAAATAATCCCGTCCGGAAAGCCGAACGGGATTTTGTTCAAAGATCGAGAATCCTGTAGGTTTCATCATCCTCGACATGTTTTTGAGCCTGGATAAAAATGTTATCAGGCATGCTACTAAAGTTAAGCGGACGACCATCTCGACCAAAGAGCAACTTTCCGGCATCGCCTAAAGCCAGAACATATTCTTCAAGATGCCGATCGCCGATTGGCTGATTGGTCCCCGGATCAAAATGAATGCCAAATTCCGCCATGAGTTTATGGCGAACCGCTTTCATTTTGAACATATCTGTTCCGGGGTAAGCAGTGGCTATAAACAAAATCCTGTTGATGGAATTTTTGGCTGTTTCGTATTCCAGCGTGCCAGGCGATAGGCCTTGGGTGGCGAATTCCTCCTGCCATCTTATAAAAGCAATGGTAGTTTTAAGATGAAGAAGGGTTTCTCCGGGCCAGCCCATCATCCAGGTGCAGTTGCCATGGATGCCGGCATCTTTTGCCGTTCTGATGGCTTCCACCATAGTGCGAGGGAACGAAAAACCATTAATTCTAGCTAGGCCATGGGCTAAAATGCTTCCACCTTTACCCATACTATCTAAGATATCCGGATGAGCGCTTTCACCGCCAAAACCTATGTAAATGCAGCCGGCGGCAGCCATAAATTTAACCCGTTTCTCTTTCTGGCCAATATCAGCTGTTTCATCCATCCTTCCGTGCGTACCCCATTTAATCCCAAGCGGGGAAAGGAGAGGCATTAAGTCTCTGATGCGGCGGCAATCAATCATGAAATTGTCGCTATTGAATCCGACAAAATCAATCCCATAGGTTTTGATGAGCCATTCCACTTCAGCGGTCAGGCGTTGCGCTCCGTAGGCTCCATAATCCCTCTGGCCCTGCATCCCCCGATAGCAGAAGGCGCAGTTGAAGGGGCAGCCACGGCTGTCCGGTATGGTCAGGCTTCTAGTCATGGTAAATGGGGCGGCGGAGCTGTTTTTTGTGGTGCTGCTTTCACCCCAAACTGGAGTTTCGATATATCGCTCTAGCAACGGTTCTCCGCTTACGTCCTGATGAAGTAAATCCCAGGCTGGGAAAGGCAA
>JAQTRU010000040.1 GCA_028711655.1 Patescibacteria group bacterium | reverse complement strand
ACTTGTACTTATAAAGGCTAAGGAAATTTATCAAATCTGGCACAAAAATTTAATTAATCTCAATCGGCTTGACCGCTGCACGATCGGATCAAAGATTGATGAAAACTTCCTGTCTTTTCTTGAGCTTATTTTCAGGGCTTCTTTCGCTCATGATAAGTTCGAGAAACTCTCGCTCGTGTCGCAGGCCACCGGCAAAAATGATCTTTTAAAATTCTTACTGCAAATAGGCTGGGAACATAAAATTATCAGTCATAACAATTATGGCTCCTTTATATTGTCCCTTGACGAAGTCGGCCGCATGCTTGGCGGCTGGAAGAAGAGTCTGCAAGAAAAAACCCGCTAACAAGCGGGAAAACAAAACAAGTCGCAAAGGCACAAGAGGCAGTAGTCGCCATTCCAGTCATTCTCGAAGTTGCCGAGGTTGAAGTTCCAGTCGCCGTCCGAGTTCCGGTTCATGTTCGGCACCCTGCGGTTGCCGTCGGCAGAGCCAAATAATATGTACGACGCGCGTTCCTTTTTCACCAGAATCAACGCCAGTCGACTCTTGTATTTTATCCTGAGTCTTAATACTCATTAACACGCCGCACCGACTTGTTTATTTTTTTCATAAGGACCGCGCTCATTCATAAGATTTTATCCGATGAATTCCTCGCTACCTTCCTTACGAGTACTAGATGACATGAAGCCTTAACCGCACATCTATCTCTGTTTAATATTATTATATAAAAAAATAGGACCTTCGTAAAGAACAAAGGTCCTAAGAATCTAAGAGATAAGAATCCTAAGTGACTTAAGCGTCTAAGCGCTCAAGTCGCAAAGGCACAAGAGGCAGTAGTCGCCATTCCAGTCATGCTCGAAGCCGCCGAGGTCGAAGCCCCAGTCGCCGTCCGAGTGCCGGTCCATGCACGGCACCCTGCGGTTGCCGTCGGCATCTTCCCAGAGAGCGTCCTTCTTATCAAATGATGCCGTCCATTTTCCGACCGGGAATTCGTCTTTCTTGAGCTGACGGACCAGGGAAAGGCCCTGCGCTCCGACCAGAATGGCCATCTGCGTAGCGAGAAACACCAGACAATCTTCCGAGGATACTCTTTTTTTTATACCGAAAATTTTGACCATATAAGTCTTTCTCGGAACCAATATCCCCGTTGCGTTGGCGAAATTATCGTCGGTGATCGCCTCGTTATAAAAATAAAATTTTTCCTTTTTCGCGTACGAGGCGAAGGTGGCGAGCTGTGTCTTGTGGTCGTAACCTTCGGGAACGGTGATTTCGAACGAGGTCAAGAGATCAAACCTGTTATCGGCGATCGAATGCTTGGCGAGCAAGACGATTATGTCGCTCTGAAACTTTCCGCCGTTAGCGAGAAGCCTCTGCATGGCGTCCTTGTCTAGAACCACCTGCTCACGAGCTCTTTTTACGGCGTCCTCCACGATTCTGCTAAGCTGTTTTTCCTGTCCTTCTGTCGGCGTGATCAACCCTGTTGTCATCGTCTTTCTCCTTTTTTGAATGTACGTTTTCCTTAAATATTCCATAACAAACATCGTAAATTCACGATAGCATAAATTTAAAATAAAGTCAAGCCAACCCAAAAAAATAAAAATACAACTTTTACTTATATTATCCTTTTTGCGAAAACTCGCAACCGCAATAATTCTGCCTGTATAAACCCAATTTTCTGGCTAAAAAAGCTGATTTTTTGAATCCGTCCTGTTTTTTAAAATCTTTATCTAAAAATTTTACTTTATATTTATTTTCCAAATCCCGGCCGAGCCGGCTGATTATTCCTGCGTCTTTATGCGGACTGATTGTTAAAGTCGTGGTAAATAAAGCAAAGCGTTTCTCTCTCGCAATTTTTGCAGTTTTCTCTAATCTGTCTTGATAGCAAATCCGGCAGCGCTCCCCTCTTTCCAAATCTTTTTCATGGCCTTTTATTTTTTCAAGCCAAGACGCGTGGTCATATTTTTCAAAAATTATTTTAAGGCCATATTCAGCCGCGATTTTTTTCGCTTCCGCCAATCTTTTTTCATATTCGCTTTTCGGATAAATATTCGGGTTATAAAAATACAAAACCAACCTATAGTCTTTTTTCAAAGTTTGCGCCGCATAAGCCCCGCAACCGGCGCAACAGACGTGAAGAAAAAGTTTGGGTTTTGTCTTTCTTAAAAAATAAAAATAAACAAAAATAGCGGCAATCATGCCTAAAGCCCCGAAAGCCAAATCAAACTCGGACAAATCCCGACCCGGTACAAAAACCTGAACATATTCGCAAAATACGGCGTAAATAAAACTAAAAACAAAAGCCGCGATTGCCGAAATTTTAAAATTACTTTTTTTAGCAAATTCCAACCCCGCCCGAATAATCAGCCAGGTTAAAACTCCAAATAAAATAAAATGAACCCCTTTATCAAAAACATTAATTTTTTCTTGAGGTTCACTGACTGCCGGCAGAGGCGTAGTGAGCAGAATAAAAATAACGAATGCCCAGCAAAGTGCTAAATAAAACTTAACTAATTTTCCCATAAATTATTATAGAGCCTTTATAATCTCTTCGCCGAATTGCCGCGCCGCTTCCGGGCCTTCGGCCGTAATAATTTTTCCGTCCGCAACCACGGCTTGTTCTAAAAAAGAAGCTCCGTTTTTCTCTAAAATTTCCCGAACTCCCGACCAGGAAGTGGCGTTTTTTCCTTGAAGGACTCCGGCTTGGGCCAAAATTGCCGGGGCCACGCAAATCGCCGAGGTAATTTTGTCTTCCGCGTAAAACTTTCTGGCTAAAATCTCCAAAGTCTCGTCGTTAATAATTTCGGCCATACCCGGTCCGCCGATAAAAGCCACAGCGTCAAAATCTTCCGGCCGGGCTTCGCCGGCCACCAGGTCAATATTAACCTTGGCGCCTTCAGCTCCGACGGCTACTCCTGATTGGATAGAAGCCACCTTGACTTGCGCTCCGGCATCGTCAAAAACTTTTCTCGGCTCGCTATATTCGGCATCGCGAAAATCCTTCGGCGCCACCACCATTAAAATTTTAGCTCCGTTCATACTTTTTGGGGGCTGTTTCAATTCCGACTTTAATCCGCAGCCGGTTAATAATAAAGATAGAATTAAAAATAAAATTAATTTGTTCATACTATTACTCCTACGAATTACGAATAATTTACGAATATACGAATTCTCATTTAAACATCTTATATAATATTCGTACATTCGTACTAATTCGTAATTCGTAGTAAAAATTTATATTTTTCTCCTGTCTACATAACTAAACCCTATAACTAAAACCAGCATTATTATAAATAAAACCGCCAAAGCAAAAATTTTTCCCAAACTCTGCAAGAATAAGCCGCTCGCTCCAAAAAGAGCCGCCAGCAGATAAAAAATCAATACGGTTTTTCTCTGCCCCAGCCCCAAGTCAAGCAACCGGAAATGGAGATGCCCGCGGTCCGCGAATTTAAAAGGATTTTTTCCCGCAGCCGACCGGCGCAGGATCGTCCAGACCACGTCCAAAATCGGGATGCCCATAACGAGCAAAGCGATGGCGATTTTGCCTCCGGAAATAATCGCCAGTACCCCCAAAATAAAACCCAGGAGAAGAGAGCCGCCTTCGCCCAAGAAAATCTTGGCCGGATGCCAGTTAAAAAACAAAAAACCCAGGCAACAAGCGGAAAAAATCAAAGCGGCCAAGCCTATGTCCGGCTGATAATACTTCGTCGTGATAGTGAAAAGAAAAATTACAATCCCGC
This sequence comes from Patescibacteria group bacterium, assembly GCA_028711655.1. Lineage (NCBI taxonomy): Bacteria > Patescibacteria group bacterium. The sequence goes on along the minus strand of JAQTRU010000040.1, from coordinate 5,075 downwards.
CAATCGCGCCAAAACCGCTTACCAGGCCGTCAAGCCCATCCAGTAATTTTGTCGTGTACATCATGCCCAGAAGCCAAAGGATTATAAGAGTATCTGACAAAACCACAAAATAGCGCATGGCTCCGTTCCAGCTTATTATTGGCATTTTCCATTCATCTAAATATAAAAAACCGCCAAGGGGGTTGGTAATTTTACCGATTTCCACGCCGCCGGCCACCACGGCCAAGCTGGCCAAGACAGGAAAAATAAATTGCCAGCCCGGCTTTAAATTGTATTTGTCGTCCAGAAACCCGCCAATCATCAAGAAACAGGCGCCAATAAAAAATCCCAGCCAATGCTGGATTTCCAAATTGCCGGCTAAAAGTTTTTCCCGGGCGAAATAAAGCATTATAAAAAAAGAAAGAAAAATCGCCAATCCGCCCAAAAGAGGCACATTGGTTTTGTGGATTTTCCTGTCTGGTCCCGGCTTATCCACTATCTTAAACCTGCCGGCCAGATATTTAACCAGCAGAGTAAAAATTACCGTAAGCAATATGGAAATAATAAAAATTATTAGATAATTTGCGCTCATCTTGACTTTTTGTTAAAAATAGTTTATACTAAAAAAAGAATCAATTAAATTAAATGCTCCAAGCGAGCATTTCCGTTGTTTTTAAAATAAACAAACCACAAAGAAAGGGGAAAAAAATTAATCAAAAATTATTTACCGGCAATGTGTCAGGCTTTGTTCCAGGAACCATTAAAGAAGAGGGGAAGTAAAAATGAAAAAATCACGTCCTGTTCCCGAGTCAAAATCCGCGGCAAAAACGACGACGGTTTATGTCGTCGTATCAAAAAAATGGCAGAAGAAAAGAGTCGTATCGGTCATAGATATGGCAAAAAGGAAAGCCCGGAGTCGCTTCAATTGCCCCGGAAAAATTTACATCTGTATCGTGAAAACTCCCCCTCCCCCTGATTCACTTTTTATGAATTATTCGGAACTCACTGCCTGACAAAAAAGCACAACAGCCAAAGGGCGCTTACCCCAAGCGTCCTTTTTTTATTTATAAAAGCGGGAAAATAATCATTCGTTATGCGTTACGGATTACGCGTTCCATGTTACAAATTATAACTCTCTCCCCTTTTCTATTTCAATTTTGCCTTCTTTATTTATCACTACTATGTCCCGCCTGACCAGTTCGCCAGACAAAATCTTATTGGCAATTTCATTTTCAACCTTGTCCTGCAAAAGCCGGCGCAAAGGCCGGGCTCCGAATTTCGGGTCATAACCGGCTTTAGCTAATTTAATAACTCCCTCTTCTTCAGAGCGCAAACCAATCCCCTTGGCTTCAAGCATTTTCTTTGTGCCCTCAAGCATCAACTTCGTAATCTCTACCACATTTTCCATTGACAAAGGCTTGAAAACCACAATGCCGTCAAACCGGTTTATCAATTCCGGGCGCATTATTTTGTTAAGCTGTTTATTGATCAATTCCTCTTTTATTTCAGTGATGTCCGTGCCGGCTGCAACTTCGTCCTGAATAAAAACCGAACCGGCGTTGGAAGTAGCGATAATAATGGAATTGGTAAAATCAATGGTCCGGCCCTGGCCGTCTGTTATCCGACCGTCGTCAAAGCAGGCTAAAAATAAATTTAAAATATCCGGATGGGCTTTTTCAAATTCATCCAATAGAATTAAAGAAAAAGGCCGCTTGCGCACGGCTTCGGTCAAATATCCCCGCGTGCCGTCAACATCCCCGATCATCTTCTTAACGCTGTCGGGGAGCTGGTATTCGCTCATATCCAACCGAATCATATAGTCTTTATGGCCGAAATAAATATCAGCCACGGTTTTAGCCAACTCGGTTTTACCGACTCCGGTCGGGCCCAAGAATAAAAAATTGGCAATCGGGCGCTTGCCTTCCCGAAGGGCAGCTCTGGCCCGGCGCAAACTGGCGGCTACAATCGCGACCGCTTCTTCCTGGTTTATCATGCGCTCATGAATTTTTTCTTCCAAATTTAATAATTGCTTGCTCTCCCCGGCCGTAATTTTATTCACGGGCACGCCAGTTACCTCGCCGATAGTCCCGGCCACATCGTCAGCCGCGCAAAGGCTAGTTGCCGGATCGCTCGCGGCCCGGCGGCCAACACGGACGGCAGTGGCTTCCAAAATCTCTATGGCTTTAGCCGGCAGATATTTATCATGGATATATTTAGCGGAAAGGCTTACCGCCTGCTCAATCGCGTTATAAGAAAAATAAACTCCGTATTTGCCTTCCATGAGGCTTACTTTGCTTTCGGCCATTATAATCGCCTGGTTTCCGGCCGGCTCGTCAACTTTCACTTTGGCCAGAATATTACCCAAGGCCTTGCCTTCAATGTACTTGGAATAATTCTCAACCGTCGCCGCGGTTAAGCAAAAAAGCCTCTTCCGATTTAAGGCGTCCGCCAAAACTTCCGAAAGTTCCAAACTTTCTTCTCCGCCCCCGGTTATGCCCACTAAATTTTCTATATCTTCTATGAAAAGAACAATGTTGCCGGCCCTCCTCACTTCATCAATAATCACCAGGAGCCTTTCTTGAGCGGCCGCGGGCGTGGCTCCGCTTACCAATCGGGCTACATCCAGCTCCAAAAGCCGCTTATCCCTTAAAAATTTAGGCACATCTTCTTCAACCATCAGCTGGGCCAATCCTTCCGCTATAGTCCTTTTCCCGGCGCCCAAGGGACCGACCAAAATTACGCCAGTCCGACCGCTTTCTAAAACCCGAAAAATATCCTCAATTTCTTTATCTCTGCCCACGCAAATGCCTAACCGGCCCCACTTAGCCGCCCGGGTTAAATCGTGGGAAAAATGGTTTAAAACCGGCGTGGCTACGGCCGTATAAGCCCGGTCCATGGTTCCGGCCGGCTTGAAGCGAGCCGCCTTTTTATAATTTTGATAATTCTCCAAAAGCCTCTCATTAACCCTGAACCATTCTATAACATTCTTAATTTTGTCTTCATCCACTTCCAGATCATACAAAACCTCGGCCAAATTTTTATCGCGGCGCAGGCAGGGTAAAATCAGGTTTAAGGCCTTTACCTTTTTTTGCCCCAATTCCCCGGCCTGAGCATAAGCTTCAATTAAAATTTCTTTTACCTCCTCGCTTATGCTTAAATCGCCATTTTTCCCCAAAACCGGCTGTTTTAATAGTTGGGTTTTAATTTTCGTTATCAATTTATTCCCGTCCACGTTTAAGCGGACGAAAAGAGAAATTACTTCCTTGTCCCGCAACAGGGAAAAAAACAGGTGTAAGGGCGCTAATTCCTCATGTCCGGCTTTAGCCGCGAGTAAAAAAGCTTCCTCTATGGCCCTTATCTCCTCCGGGCTGGCCGCGCGGGAAATATCAATTTTGGCGGAAAATTTTTTCAACTCTTCCCAGTTATTGGGTAATTTTGCCGGCGCTTTTCCTCTGTTCGCCCGGAATTTTTTTATTTTTTCATGGCTGGCCTCTTCTTGGCTTAAGCGATAAATAATGAACATATCGGCCAAAACGCTAATCCAAAAAACCAAAATCAGCCAATGCTTTAAGCGCCAAAAACTGAAAAGTTCCAAATATTTCTCCGCTCCTGACAGTCCTCCGGCAGACGACGACCAGACCCAAAAAGCCAAAGCGGCTAAACCGGCCAAACCAACCGCATAAGCGGCCATATTTATAAACAAATCAACGCTCTTTTTAAAATGCCTTAGGTTTATCACCGCTTTGCTTAATTTCAATCCCCAATACAAAAATTTTCCGCCTAAAAAGCTGCCCACGCCCAAACCGGCGCAAGCCGAACACTTTAGCCCGGGCTTTTTTTCGCCCGTTCCTCCGCAAGCCGGGCAGACAATAAATTGCATTTTTGTATAATCTTCTTCCATTTATTATCAATTATAAAAATAATTGAAAAATTATTTCATAAATTGCCAAGACCGGCAGAGCAAGCCAAAGGCCTAAAATAAATAACGCTAAGGCCAGCCAAAACAGCATAAAAATACCCCGAAAAATTATCTGAAACAGTCTGACAAAAAAACTGATTAAAATACCGGCCCAGTCATACTGGGAATACATCGGCCGAAAAATATTTTTTATCCAAACAAAAAGCGCCAAAGACTTTTCTTTGTTTACTAAAAAATTTTTTAACCTTACAGTTAATTGTTTTAAACCGCGGCTGTACCACCAAAGCGGGAAATAGATTATATCCCTTAGTAAATCAATTAAAATTTTTCCCGCATATAGGCCGAGATTATTGGAAAGCATAAATTTGACTTGGGATTATTAGGATTATTACGATTCTTGCGATTCTTAGGACGTAAACAATTATTCTCCTAATAATCCTAAGAATCTCAAGAATCTCATTCAATTTTATTATACCACATTTAACATTTTTACCACAACAACTTGACAGCTATCCCGCCCTTTGCTATATTAAAATAACAAAATATTATCACCGCTTAAGCGGGATCCCGCCCACAAATATTATAATAAAGTGGCGGGAAAATAACAAAATAATATAAAAAGCGATTTTTTTATTTTTTTATATTATTTTATTTTTAAAAACATGGCTCATAAGAAAGCCGGCGGTTCCACAGCGCTGGGCCGGGATTCAAAAAGCAAAAGATTGGGTGTTAAGCTGGCAGACGGGCAATTCGCCAAAGCCGGCGCGATTATAATTCGGCAAAGAGGCACAAAATACCATCCGGGCCAGAACGTAAAAAAGGGCAATGACGATACTTTGTTCGCCACGGTTGCCGGCATGGTTAAATTTACCACAAAAAAGCTGAAAAAATTCAACAATCAGCTGAAAAATACAAAAATTGTAAGCGTCCTGCCGCAAAAATAAAAATTATTTCATAAAAAAAGAGAGTGAATAAATTTCACTCTTTTTTTTATGCTATTACGAGGGATCCCCGCGGGTTAGCTGGGTCCTCACAATGACATATGTTTCATTAAGCCTAACCCCAAAATTTAGACAGTATGCTAAGATATAGATATTGGCATAATTAGTCTAAATCTATGGGTAATATCAAACGCAAGCATCCAACGCCATTTAAGGTTAAGGTCGCTCTGGAGCTA
>JAQTRU010000039.1 GCA_028711655.1 Patescibacteria group bacterium | reverse complement strand
CAGAATATCTGCCAGAATACGTGGCTGAATTTTCAGTAAGATTTAGCCACCCGGAAATCTTTGATTCTCCGCTAACCTATCTGCAAAAATCAATTAGCTCTGTTCCACTTGACTAGGTATACCCTAAGTTATGACCTTGACAAGATTTTTTATTGTGTTAATATATTAATATAACAAGAAATAAAAACCCCCGGAGCATTTTGCTTCAGGGATTTTATTTTTTGACATTTAATTTTTTTTTCGCTCATTGTCTATAACACAAAAACCGGGAGGGCTAATAATTGAGGCAACAAATTCACAATTTATTTTGCCGGAGCTTATAAGGAAAAGAGACGAATACGGCCGAAAGAGGCGTGAATATGCCGCTCTATTGAGAGAATTGCGGAGGCAAAGAGGTTGCCCTGAAGAAGGGGATATTAGACCTGATGATGAATAATCCCCCTTGCTCCCTCCTGCCTACCGGCAGGCAGGTTAACAAGGGGGTAGAAAAAAATAACCGCTAAGGCAAAAAAGCCAAGGCGGTTTTTCTTTTTTTAATTTTATTATTTTAAATACTTAAAGATATAAATTTCACCCTGCCCGATTTCGGTCCAGGAATCGGCTTCCAGTTTGGCTTCAGCCAGTATTTTCGGGAAAGCCCACCAGTATTTGTTCAAAACAAAATAACTTTGGCTAACGCCGGCAAAATCCATAGCAGAGTTCATGGTTTTTTTAGCCGGTTTTTTATAAACCATATCCAGATAATATTGGTAGAGCTGGCCTCCGGTGGGTATTGGATAAAAGTATACCTCACCCAAATCCCCCTCGCCCCCTTTATCAAGGGGGTAGTATCGGTTAAAGCCGAATTCGCGCAGAGCGGCCGCGCTTACCTGCTGGTTAGCGAGCGAGACATAGCTGCTGCCAGCGGCGTCGTTTTCAATCCAATGGACGGCGGCAATATCATTTTCACCCGTAGAATAGCCGCGGGAATTAAAATAGCGGTCAAAACGAGGATAAGAAAGATAAAGGGAAGCGGTGATTAAAATGGCGAGAAAAACAAGAAAAGGAATTTTTATGGTTCTTTTTTGCTCAATAATTTTTTCCAGCAAGCCGTAAAGAGGGATGATAATAAGGGGCAGAAGGAAAATAACAATTAAAGAGAGAATTCTTTCTAAATAATCATTTCTTTCGTAGGAAATTAGAAAATCAAAGGGAAGCCGGCCGGTTAGGATATAGGCAATGGCTAAAGAAATTGCGATAATTAAATTTAAGAAGTAAATTTTACAGTTTTGGCGGTTGCGGTAAGCAATGAATAAACCGGCCAAAATAAGAATAGCGATTAAGGTTTTAAGGTTGAAAGCGTAAAGATAAACAAAATTCAAAATAAAATTTTCCCGCCCGGGGACAGAGATTTTTTCCAAAATATTTGAGTCGGAAACGGTTTCAGCGGAAATGTCGGCTATTCCATTATTTTTGTTGACAAAATAAAAAGCCAAAGGGAGAGATAAGCTGGAAAAAATAAAAATTAAAAAATAGAAATATTTTTTTAATTTATTTCGGTTGCTGTGATAAGCGGTTAAAGCCAGAGCGAAAGAAAGGGCGGGCAAACCGGCCAAAGGATGGCAAGCCAAGCAGGCCAAAGCAAAAATATAGACAACGATTAATTCTTTTTGGCAGGAGCAGGTAAGGCCGTAAAAAATGGTGAGAAAAAGAAAAAGATAAGCTAAGTTTTGCGGGGTGGTGGCAATGAAAAAAGAAAAAGGCAGGATTAAAATGGCCGCGGGAAGTAAAAGATTAATTTTATTATTATTAAAATATTTTTTTAAAAATTGAAAAATGGCATTAGGCAGAAATATAGCGGTTAAAGCCGGCACTAATAATTTGTCAAGCCAGACAATCGGCAGAGTGGTAATTTTATGTAAAATTACAATTAGGCTGTATTGGCCCAGATAATAAAAAGGTTTTGGATAAACCGCGCCGGTTTTTTCAATTAACTCGGCCGTGGCCTGGTGGATAAAAGAATCAAAGCCATAGCCGATTTTATAAACAATTATAGCCGCGGAAAAAGAGAGAAAATAGTGGAGGCCCAGAAGGGCGAGGAAAATTTTTTTTTGCGGGCGGAAAAAGGCAATGGCAAATATGAGAATAGCCGTAGCCAAGCCATAAAAAACGAAGAAATAAAGAGAAACCGCTTCCCATGGAGAAATAAGGGTTTGGCTGGTTCCGGCCATGAATAAGGCGTAAAAAGTTAAACAGACAAAAAGGCAGTAGAAAAAAATAGAAACGGAGAACAAATACCCGTTCTTGTTTTGCTCCGGTTTTGAGCATTTTAGCGTATAATCGTAATCCGAGTTCCTGTTTTTAAATTTATAAAGAATAACGGCAAAACAAAAGGCGGATAAGGCCAGGCTGATAATTGCCCCAAGGTTATCCAGGCGGTAGAGGCGGTAGGTAATAGCGCCGAAAAGAGAAATCAAGCTGATTAGGGCAACTAAAAAATATGAGCAGTTTTTTCCAAAATATTTTTTCATTTTTTTGGTCTTAGGATGAGCTTATCTACATCATAGCAAATTTTTGCCAGGATTCAAATTTTCTTGCTTTTATTGGTGTTTTTTGCTAAGATAACATTTACAAATTACAAATCAGTCACAAATTCACAAATATACAAATATAATAAAAACGTTTAAAATAGTATTTGTGAATTTGTGAGATAATTTGTGAATTTGTAATAAAATATATTCGTAATTCGTAGGGAATAAATATGGAAATTATTCAGAAAATTAAAATTTGGCTCAAAGGCCAATGGCCCCTGCTGGCGGTTATTTTTTTGTCTGTTATTTTTTTCTTTGGAGTTTCAAGCTATAATCTGATAGTGCAAGACGGTGATTTTATAAAGTGGTCTTCGCCTGACGAAAGCGCTAACTATATTTTTTCAAAACTCTATGGCCAGACCGGGGCAATGACCATGTTTGAGAAATATAATTTAGTCGGCGAAGGCGTAATCCATCCCAGGAGTTTTTCCAGCGCCGGTGGAAGCTTAAAGCCCGTAAGTTTTTTGGGGATTATTTTAATTTACGGATTTTTGGCAAGTTTGGCCGGTTTTAAAATATTGCCGTTTCTGACCCCGGCTTTCGCCGCCGTTGGAATAATATTTTTTTATCTTTTTATAAAAAAACTTTTTGGTTCGCGCAACGCTTTGATTTCCGCTTTTTTATTGGCGTTTTTTCCCCCTTATATTTATTATTCGGCGCGGAGCATGTTCCATAATGTTTTATTTGTCGCGCTTTTGATTTTTGGCTTGTATTTCGGCTTGTTAATGGTTGGAAAAAAATATAGGCGGAAGAATTTGAATTTGCTAAGTTGGCTGTTTGCCGCCTTGGCCGGATTTTTTTTCGGGCTTGCCATTATAACCAGAACTTCGGAGTTGCTTTGGCTGGCTCCGATGTTGCTTATCGTCTGGCTTTCCAATATTAAAAAAATCGGTTTTACGAAATTGGTAATTTTTTTGTCCTTTATGTTTTTAGCGGCTTTGCCCGCCCTGTATTGGGATCAGATTTTATACGGTTCCGCCTTGGCCGGCGGTTATCCGGAAATGAACCAATCGGTCAAAACTTTGGCCCAAGCCAGCGGAGATTTGGTTAAATCAACCGTGGTTGGCAATCTGGCCTATAGCCGGGAGGTTTTTCATAAAATAAAAGACACTATTTTTTATTTTGGATTTGCCCCGAAGCAGTCAATAAAAATGTTTTATCATTATTTTGCCGCTATGTTCCCCTGGCTCTTCTGGCCGGCAACCCTGGGCGCTTTTTTGTTTCTCCAGAGGTTCGGCAAATGGAAAAAAAAGCATTTTGTTTATTCGGCGGCTTACGGCCTCATCTGCCTGATTTTGCTTTTTTATTACGGCAGTTGGCTTTTTCATGATAACCCGGATCCCAAAAGCTTCACTATCGGCAATTCCTATACCCGTTATTGGCTGCCGATTTATTTGGGAGTTTTGCCTTTTGCCAGCTTATTTTTAATCAAATTTACCAGGGTTTTATTTCCTCTCTGGCAAGAGGGTTCGCCGCCGGCTGATTCTATGATAACTCTGGCTGATAAAACAAGAAAACAATTTGGCCGGACAAGAAGAACCTTTCTGGTTAATGGCAGCCGAGCGGTTCTGCTTATTTTAGTTTGTTTCGTTTCCATTTCTTTCGTTTTGTTCGGTTCGGAAGAGGGTTTGCTCTATTTGGCCCAAAATCAAAAAATGGCCAGGCATGAACTGGGAAAAGTTTTAAGTTTAACCGAATCCAATTCCATTATCATTACCCGTTATCATGATAAAATATTTTTTCCTGAGAGAAAAGTGATTGTCGGCCTATTTGACGATGAGAATATGAACGCCCGTTACGCGAGGCTGGTAAATTATCTGCCTGTTTATTATTATAATTTCACCTTTCCCGAGAAAGACCTGAATTATCTGAATGACAAAAAATTAAAAGAAGCGGGCTTAATGATAACGCCGATAGAAAAAATTACCGCGGACTTTACTTTGTACAAACTGGGCAAGGATAAGGAATCAGAAATTATAAATTAAGAATTAGGATTTAAGAATTAAGAATTATGAACCCCGTTAGAAATCTGACGGTGGAAATTATAAATTTAGGCAGAAGAAAGTGTCTAAAAGATAAATTCTATCTTTATGAAGGTAATAAATAACAAAATTTCTAACGGGGTGAAAGATAAAAAAACATATTACATAATTACTATTGGTTGCCAAATGAACAAGAGCGATAGCGAGAGAATAGCGGCCTATTTAGAAAGTTTTGGGTTTAAGCCGGCAAAGAATGAAAATTCAGCTGGAGTTGTCGTGCTGACAACCTGCGGGGTGCGCCAGTCGGCCGAAGATCGGGTTTACGGACTAGTGGGAAAAATTAAGAAGAAAAACCCAAAAGCAAAAATCATTTTGACCGGCTGTTTGAGCCAGCGGGAAGATGTGCGCCGGAGGCTGGCGGACAAAGTGGATATTTGGTTAAATATTTCCGAGTTGGCAAATTTGGATTTAAGATTTAAGAAAAAAACGAAAAATTGTAGTTATTTAAAAATAAGGCCAAAATACAGTTCAAATTTTTCCGCTTTTGTGCCGATTGGCAACGGCTGCGATAATTTTTGTTCCTACTGCGTGGTGCCTTATGCTCGCGGACGAGAGATTTATCGCCCGGCCAAAGAAATTTTAGGAGAAATAAAAGATTTGGTAAAAAATGGGTATAAGGAAATTATTTTAATCGCCCAAAATGTCAACAGCTATAAATCTGGATTGCCGATTGCCGATTGCCGATTGCCGAATAAATCCAGGAGAGTTAATTTTGCTAAGTTATTAAAAATGGTTAATGATATTCCGGGTAATTTTTGGATTAGGTTTGCGACTAGCCATCCGAAAGATATGAGCGATGAGCTGATAAAAATTATTGCCGGCAGTGATAAAATTTGCCAACATATTCATTTGCCGGCGCAAGCCGGAGACAATAAGATTTTGTCTGCCATGAATCGCAATTATACAAGAGAAAATTATGTTAAATTAGTTAGAAAGATTAGACATGTTATAAATTCCAAATTCCAAAATTCAAATGACAAACAAATTTCAAAACTCAAAACTCAAAACTCAAAACGCGACTCTGGGCAGATGCCTGTTTCCATGACGACCGATGTGATTGTCGGCTTTCCGGGGGAAACAAAAAAACAGTTTGCTAATACGGTTAAACTTTTTAAAGAAATAAAGTTTGATATGGCCTATATTGCCCGTTATAGCCCTCGGCCGGGCACCGCCGCTTATAAACTGAAAGACGATGTTAGCTCGGAGGAAAAAAAGCGCAGAGAAGAAGAATTGATGAAAATTTTGCGGAAAACCGCTTTGGAAAATAATAAAAAGTATATCGGCAAGACAGTTAAGATTTTAGTTAGCGGGAAAAATCAGAAGGGGGAGTGGCATGGATATACAGCAACAAATAAAAATGTTAAATACCAAAGCTCAAATGTCAAATCCGGGGAATTCGTGAAAATTAAAATAATAAAGGCGAGAGATTTCGGGTTGGAAGGGATTGTCGCATAACGTGGAACTTGCCTACCGGCAGGCAGGCGCATAACGCATAACATAAAAAAGAAAAACCCCGGAGGATTGGTCCGGGGATCAGAGGAGTTGTTTAGATAAGCAAAGATACAAAGTATAATATAGCCGCATTTGTTAAAAAGAACGCTATTGTCGTCGCAATTACTTTCGTAAGGTCGTTTGGCGCCGCAAACGTAACCGCCGCCGCCGCCGCAAACGTAACCGCCGCCGCCGCAGCCGCCGCCGCAAACGTAACTATTTTAGTTTCCGTCACTTTTGCCAAGACGGAAACTAAAATAGCGGTAATCATTACTATAACTGTCGTGATAGCATAGCCAGCTAATAATTTTTTCATTTCAAATTCCTTTTTTAAGTGGAAAAACAAAAAATATCTAAAATTTGTCAAAGATCAATTTAATTTAGGGTAATATTCTATCATAGCATAAATTTAGAAATATGTCAATAGGTAAGAAAAATAATCACCGCATAGGCGGGACAGGTAAAATAATCGTAGTTTTAGGGCCGACGGCTAGCGGGAAAACAACGCTAGGGGTTAGTTTGGCGCGGAAATTTAACGGTGAAATTATTAGCGCGGACTCAAGGCAGGTTTATAAAGGAATGGATATTGGTACTGGCAAAGACCTGCAAGACTATCGTCTTGAAATTCCAAATTCCAAATTCCAAATTCCAAATAAAATCCAAAATCCCTGCCTTGCCGGCAGGCAGGCAAAATCCAAAACAATTAATATCCCTTATCACTTAATTGATGTGGTTAATCCTAATACTAAATTTAGTTTGGCTAAGTATCAGAGATTAGCGTTTAAAGCTATAGACGATATTTTAAGGCGCAGTAAGACACCAATAATCGTGGGCGGGTCTGGTTTATATTTGCAGGCCGTGGTTGATAATTATAATTTAAGCGGGACAAAACCGGATAAGAAGTTAAGAGAAAAATTAGAGAAGGAAAGCGTAGAAGATTTATTTTTAGAGCTTAAAAATATAAATCCTAAATTCGCCGAACGGTTGAATGGAAGCGAGAGAAAGAACAAAAGAAGGTTGATCCGTTATCTTGAGATAATGCAGGGCGAAGAGGTTCGACCCCTTGCGAGGGATCGAGCCTCTAAATCTAGTTATGATTTTCTTTTGCTTGGCTTAACTTGGCCCAGAGAGGTTTTAAAAGAAAGAATTTATAAGAGATTAGTAGAAAGATTAGAAAAAGAAAATATGGTCGGGGAGGTGGAAAAATTGCATAAAGACGGCGTAAGCTGGAAACGGCTGGAAAGTTTTGGGTTAGAATATAAATATATTTCTCTATATCTGCAAGGCAAGTTAACTTATGAAGAAATAGCGGAAAAATTAAATAGGGCCATCGGGCAGTTTGCCAAGAGGCAGATGACATGGTTTAGGCGCTGGGAAAAGCAGGGGAGAAAAATAAACTGGGTGACAGATGGGAAAGAAGCGGAAAGATTGGTTAAAAAATTTTTAAAATAAAAAAGAATAAGAAAAAGCTGATATTTTCCAATATCAGCTTTTATTTTTCTTAAAATATTTCTTTTAAGCGAAATTCCTTTTCGCAATACCAGCAGGTCAGAGAACCGTTGTTTTGGTTAATAAATTTAACATCGGCCTCTGGGTCGTGGTTGGTAATGCAATTAGGGTTGGGGCAGGCGCCGATGCCGCGGATAATTCCAGGGGTATTGATTTTTATTTTCCGGAATTCACCGTCCCTAATGCAGTTGAAAGTTACCTGCGGGGCTAAGGAAGAAATCGCTCCCATGGCTTCATCAGAAATAGATGATCCCGGTAAAACTAAGACATCTTTGAATCCATAGCTTATTGAAGGCACTTCTTCGATCAGATGTCTGACGCCGCCGCTGATTAATCCCTGCCCGAGAAGATATTCTCTTATGATTAGCCCCAGGCCTTTCGGGATATGGTCAATGACCACGCCTTCGTCGGTAATCGGTCGGAAAAATTGGTGGCGCCCCTTCCTTCTTTCCCTTTCGCTCAGGTATTCTGTGAGAGCGATGTTTTTCAGAATTCGCCGGTTGTTGCTTTGCGCTTTGGCGCTGAGGGCAGTTATTTTTCCCCTGTTCTCATAGCCGGTTTGCAGAAGGTACATTCTGGTTGGGACGCCAAACCAGGCTTGTTCGTCAACGATCAATCTCGGGTCACGCCTTATGTCAACCGCGAATTCATTCACAAAAGGCATAGGGTGCATAATCAGAACGGAATTTTTGAATTGCTTTAAAATATGATCCGTAAGCCTAAATCGGCTTCTGGCTCGCTCTAAAGCCACCTGGTCGCCAAGAAATCTTTCTTCCTGAAGTCTTGAGCCGTAGATGATATCGCAATCGGATAGTAATCCCAGATCGTCTCCCTCCTCCGCTCGGCTGAAGAATTTTTTGTAATGGTCCGGCAGAGTTGTTTCCGGGTCGGAAGCCAGAGTTAGAGAAACATCTTGGCAGTGGGCCAGGGCGCAAATCAGGGAATGGACTGTTCGGCCGTATTTCAAATCTCCGAAAAAGCCGATTTTAAAATTCGACAGCCGCCCCAATTTTTCCGAGATGGTGAGCAGGTCCAGGAAGGTCTGGGTAGGGTGTTGGTTGGTGCCATCGCCGCCATTTTGGATGGAAATTGGGTAGCCTTCTTTTTCCAGGATTTCGGCGATAAATTTTTGCGCTCCTTCAATTTTAGCGCGAATAACCAAAACTCCGGCTCCTTGGCCGGCTAGCATTCTGGCAGTATTGGCCAAGCTCTCCTTTTTAGTCAGAGAAGTCGCTTCAATTCCGATTATTTCATTCCATGACCAACCAAGCAGTCTGGCGGCTTCCCCGTACGATCCTTTGGTGCGAGTGCTGGGTTCGAGAAAAAGAAAGGTGGCCTTGCGGTTTTTCTTTTGCGGCCAAGCCCTTTTTCCCGCCTGCCTTTTTTTGGCAACCGCGATTTGCGCTTGGCATCCAGGCAGAACCTCGTCAAAGATTTCCTCGCGAGTAAAGTCCGTTATGCTGATTACGTGCCTCATTTGTTCCTCCTTCTGTCTGTTGTAAAGATCAATTTTGCCTAAAAAAATATCCCGTCCATTGGACGGGATATTTTAGGAAATAGTATTCCCACAAGGTGAAGTCACCCCGCAGAAAGGGAATTTTAAATTTTTCTTGGTTCCTACCTTTTCGGCAGGCAAGTAGTAGTTATCCACAGATTCCGGTTATTATGAGTTAAATTATTAACAGTATAAAGCAGAATTTTTAATCTGTCAAATTTTTTAAATTAAGATGAATTTTTTAAGCCGCCTTGCCTAATTTTCCCTCTATTTCATGAATTTTAGCAAGAAGTTTTTCCACTTCTTTTTTATTTTTCTCGTATTCTTTTATCAAAGCTTCCTTCTCGGGGTCATTTTCTTTGCCTAAGACGGCAGGCGTTATTCGTTCAAACCCCATATTTATAAAATAAAATTAAAGAATGAATTTAAGCGACTTTTAATTCTTTTTCTTCCGGATTTTCTTCGCCCGGAAGCTGTTCCATCTCTCTCCTTAGTTTTTCTCTGGCCTGTTCAGCTATTTTTCTCCGAGCGGCTTCATTGGCCGCTTCCATTTTTTTTCTGATCTCCGGGTCTTTTTCTTCTTCCTCCGGAGTGGGGGAAAAACGGCCGGGGATAAATTTTTCAATTCCTTTGAACATAGTTTATTTGTTAAGCAATTTTTTAAGAAATTTTATGACAATTTTGGAGTTTGTTTTGTCGCCCGTAACCGCTCCCGCCGCTGGCGGGATCGATCAAAGTTAACTTGTGAGTAGTTTCTTAAGAAGTTCTATGACAATTTTGGGATTGGCCTTGCCTTTCGTAACTGACATAACTTGGCCGACAAAGAATTGCAGCACATTGGTCTTGCCTTGGCTATATTGCCCAACCTGCTTTGGATTTTTTTCTATCACGGCTTTTATTATTTTTTCCAGTTCGGCGCTGTCGTCAATTTGCTCCAACCCCAAATCAGCCATAATATCAGTCGGGTCCCCGCCTTTTTCATACATTGTTTGCATTATTTTTTGGGCGGCCGAGGAATTTATTTTTCCCTTATGAACAAGGGCGATAAACTCAGCAAAATTTTCCGGAGTTATTTTTATGTCTATTATGGCTTTCTTATTCTCGTTCAAATATTTGAATAATTCTCCAATCAGCCAATTGGCTGTGATTTTGGCAAGTTTGTTTTTTTGTCTCGCCCAGTCGTCTCCCGCAGAGTCTATCCAGGCCCTAAGTTCAGAAATCACCTTTTCCGCGTAGTCGGCCAGATTTTTGTCGCTTACTAAAATTTCCGCAGTTGTCTCATCAAAATTATATTCGGTTTTGAATCGTTTCTTTTTTTCCATTGGCAATTCAATCAAACCGGCTTTTATTTTTGCCAGCCATTGTCCGCCAATC
>JAQTRU010000038.1 GCA_028711655.1 Patescibacteria group bacterium | reverse complement strand
GATCTACCAAGCCTTGGACCAACTTCAATAATCCTGCCGCCAGATCCAAAAAACGAGCTAGCCCCAAACTGATCTGGCTCAAAAGTTTCAGCAAGAAACCAGTTTAAACTTCCGCCCTCACTTTCACTCAAAGGACCCCCTTCATCAACATAAGAAATAAACTCTGTTTCTAAGCCAATTACTTGGGGCGCCAGCTGCTGAATTTCTGCCAGCTTTAAGCTGGTCTTAACCCCTGACAAAGCTGGAGTTCTGAAAAATGTTAGCATCTCCGTCTCCTTCCGGTTTTGTGTGATTTATCCAAATGTGTTATTTGCCTGTCAAAGGACAAAAAAACTAACCCCCCTTGCCCCGTGAGACATTAATTTGTCTCACTGGGGTTTTTCCTCCTTGGGTTAGTTGTTTCTATGTTTGAATTTACCTCTTTGAAGGGAAAAAGTCAAACAAAAAAATGAGCCGTTTCTCTTTCGAAAAACGGCTCAAATTATTTTTTTCTTTCTCTCGGCCATCGCCTTGACTATCATTTTGGCAAGAGTATGGCTGTTAATGGGATAAACGGGGAATTGGACGCAGGCGATTCCCATTTTCTCCGCTTCTTCAAATGCGTTGGCAAACCTCACGTCCGCCAGCAAAACAAAGGGAATAGACTTTACCCTGCCTAAATTTTTCCACTGCTTGAAGAACTCTATCCCGCTTGTCTTGTTGCCATGATAACAAAAAGCGCAATATAAATCATCTTGATTCGCGGCCAAATTCGCCAGGGCATCTTCAAGCGCGCCGGACATGATATAAAATTTGCGGCGAGTCTTGAATATAACCTCCAGGGCATTCTTGATAATCGCCTGCTGCCAAGGAGCCTCCCCTAATATCAATACCTTATTTTTCTGTTCCCCCGACATGGTTGCCTCTGTTTTTTGTTGTATTAATGAACTATAATTTTAATTTAATAACATAGCGCGCAATTCAATTTTTGTCAATAAAAAAATAAATACCTCTTTAGCTTCTTGATTTCTAAATATTGTGTTATAATATAAACATAAATTAAATTACTTTATTTTTAATTACTCATTATTCATTTTTAATTTTAAAAATATGTCTCTCTATCGCAACATTCTCAAACAGGCATTAGCTATCACCTGGCGCTATAAATATTTGTGGTTCTTCGGTTTGTTCGCCACCTTAATCGGCGGCGGCGGAGAATATGAAGTCATAACCAAGGGAATCGGCGGAGACACCGCCTTAAATGTCTTTCCGAATTTTTCCAGGCTGGCGGAAACCGGAATTTTCAGCCGGAACGGTTTGGCTAACATGGGAGAACTGTTTAAAAACGACCCGGCCACAGCCGCTGTTTTGGCGCTCATCAGCCTGATAATTTTAGTTCTCTTTATTTTCTTGGTCTGGCTGGTGATTGTTTCCCAAACCGCCCTTGTAAATAATTCGGCGGAAATTATCAGCGGCAAAAAAAACTCGGTTTCCGGAATCAAAAGAGGAGTGGCGGCCGGGATAAAATATTTTTGGCCGGTCCTAGGTTTAAATATTGTCATAAAAGCCATCATCTGCCTAGCCTTCTTCTTGATCAGCCTGCCGATTATTCTTTGGACGGCCAGAATAAGCCAGACTATAAACTCCCCCCTATATATAATTTTGTTTATAATTTTTTTCCCACTGGCCATCATCCTTTCCTTCATAATGAAATACGCCATTTGTTACGTGATCATAAGGGGAAGCAACCTTGCCAACGCCATAAAAGATGGATGGCGGTTATTTTTAAAAAATTGGCTGATAAGCGTGGAGATGGCCTTTATTTTATTTTTTATCAGTTTCCTGGCGGGGCTGGCCGTAATTATAGCTGTCCTGATTCTTGCCGTTCCCTTCCTTTTCTTGGCTCTCATTCTTTATAAATTAATATCTTTCATCGGCTTTTGGCTGATTATTATGATCGGCTTAATTGTTTTATTGGCCATAATTATCGGCGCCGGCGCGGCTTTAACCACTTTTCAGACAGCTTCCTGGACCGGCCTCTTTATAGAATTAATCGGCCGTGGAGGAACCAGTAAAATTGAAAGGGTCGCTGAGAACTGGAAAAAATAAAAAAACAAAAAATTTACCGCGAATAAAGAGGGCCAAAAGCCTTCTTTATTTATTTTGCATATTTTGTTATGATTTAATCATAATCTTAATTAAGAGACCTATGGCCAAAGACATCCAATCAATTGAAGATTTAATCATTCCTCCGGAAAAAGCCGAGGACGAAAGCGCCCAGGCAAAATTCTCCAAAAAACAGAAAGAAATAAAAATAAAAGAGATGGAAGAAGCGACGGAGAAAAAAGCCGCTGATTTGGGAATGGCCTATGTTAATTTATCCGGCTTCCCCATAAGCCCGGAGGCGATAATACTGATAGAAGAAGAAAAGGCCCAAGCCCTGAAAATTATTTGTTTTTATTATGACGGCCTGAATGTAAGAATCGGAACCGTTAACCCCGACAGCGAGGAAGTGATGAAGGAATCGGAAAAAATTAAAGAAAAATATCACGTTAACGGAAAGATTTATCTCATATCCGAATATAGCCTTGACTATGCTCTGAAAATTTACAAAAAAATTCCAAAAATCAAGGAGAAAATAAAAGGGGTAAAAATCGGCGAAGAGGAACTGGATAAATACAGCGAAAAATTTTCGTCTTTCCGCGATTTGCAGGAAAAAATAAACGGCGCTCAAATAAGCGATATCGTTACGATTATTATGGCGGCGGCGATTAAATCGGGATCTTCCGACATGCATATAGAAACGGAAGAAAAGGAAATAAAAGTTCGTTTAAGAATAGACGGCGTTCTACATGATATCGCCGTTATAGAAAGAAGCCTCTGGCAAAAAATAATTTCCCGCCTTAAAGGCCTGGCCGGGGTAAAAATAAACATCAGCGACAGACCTCAGGACGGACGAATTTCCATCTATACCAAAAAGGAAAGGATAGACATTAGAGCGTCTTTTCTCCCTACCAACTACGGCGAAAGCGTAGTGATGAGGATATTGCGCTCCGGCACGGTCGGTTTGGCCTTTGAAGATTTGGGCATAAAAGACAAAGCTTTCGAACGGTTGAAAAAAGAAGTGGAGCGGCCTAACGGCATGATTGTCACTACCGGACCTACCGGCTCCGGCAAAACCACCACCCTTTACGCCATTTTAAAAAAACTAAACAAGCCGGAAACTAAGATTATAACGGTTGAAGACCCGATTGAATATCAGTTGGAGGGCGTAAACCAATCCCAGATAACCAAAGATTACACTTTTGCCAAGGCTCTCCGTTCCATTGTCCGGCAGGATCCGGACGTGATTATGGTCGGAGAAATCCGCGATTTGGAAACCGCCGAAGTTGCTATCCAGGCGGCTTTAACCGGGCACATAGTTTTATCCACTATCCACACCAATGATGCCGCCGGCGCCATCCCCCGCTTTCTCTCCATGGGAGCCAAATCGTTTTTGCTGGCTCCGGCCATCAACGCCATTATCGGCCAGCGCCTGGTCAGACGGCTTTGCGAAAAATGCAAACGGCCGGCGGAAATCAATGAAGAAACTTTAAAAAGGATAAAAGAAATTTTAGGGAAACTGCCGGAGGATTACAAAAAAGAAATTAATTTTGACGGTTTAAAATTCTACGAGGGCGCTGGCTGTCCGGCCTGCCAGGAAATCGGCTACAAGGGCCGGATTGGAATTTATGAAATATTGATTATGAATAAAGAAATAGAAAAATTAATTTTAGCCGGGCAGTTAAGCGAATATGACATCCGGGAAATCGCGGTAAAAAACGGAATGGTAACCATGGCGCAAGACGGTCTTTTAAAAACTTTGGACGGGACAACCAGCGTTGAAGAAGTCTTCCGAGTAGCGGAAGAGAAGTAAATTAGTTAATTAGTTAGACAGAAATTAAAATTAAACAAATAGTTTATTCAATTATTCATTATTCATTTTAAATTATTAATTTTTTACCATGATAAACAAAAAATTCATTGAAAAATTAAAAAAAGATTATGACGAGCAAACGAGCCAACGCCGGCAAATTGTCAGTTTGGCCAATATCGCCCTGCATGATTCCAAGAGAGTGATATTTTCCCTGCACCGGGGAGATATCAAAAAAGCGGAAGATAATCTCGCGGATATAGAAAAAATTTTTCAAAAATTGGAAAAAAAGTTCGGTTGGAAAAGAATCAATGAGGAAGGTTCTTACCGGGCGGGAGCGGAAGAATATGCCGAGGCGAAAATGTTTTATTTTTTAGTTACGGGGAAAAAAATTGATAAAATTAAAGAGGTGAATTTAAGCTTTGAAAGCTATCTGGGCGGAATTTGCGACACGACCGGCGAATTGGTGCGCTATGCCATAAATCGGGCGGCAGCCGGAAAATTTTCCGAAGTGGAAAAAATAAAAAATACCCTGAACGAAATTATGGACCAGCTGATAATATTTGACATGACCGGCTATCTGCGCACAAAATACGACCAGGCCAAAGGAAACCTAAGGAAAATAGAACAGATAAATTACGAGGTAAAAATGAGGAAATAAATATAATCTGTAAATAAACACCAAAAAACCAAATGTAGAGACGCGATTAACCGCGTCTCTACATTTGGTTTTTTCTTTATTTGCGTTATAATTAAAATATGGGCTTTCTTAAAAAAATCAATTACGAAAAATTTATAAAAATTTTAAGCTTAACGGCGATTTTCGCCGTAAGCCTTTTTCTTGTCCTGCTTTTTTATTCAGCCGCCAAAGACCCGGGCGATTATTTTCTTCCCCCGGAAAAATTAATCCCAAAAAAAAACGCCTCCTCCCTTAAAATGCTCTTCTTGGGAGACCTGATGCTTGACCGGCATGTCGGGGAAAAAATAAGCCAAAAAGGCCTTTCTTATCTTTTTGAAAATTTGGATGAAAATTTTTTCTGCGGTTATGACATTGTAAGCGCCAATCTTGAAGGGGCGGTCACGGATGAGGGCGCCCACTATAACCCCGTTATGTCTTATGACTTCGCTTTTTCGCCGAAAATAATTTCCGAATTAAAAAAATATCATTTTAATTTTTTTAATCTGGCCAATAACCATTTCTCCGACCAAGGCGAACGTGGTATAATGGAAACCAGAAAAAACCTGGATAACCTGAATTTTTATTATAGCGGCTGCCCGGACGGACAAATCGGGGATTGCAGCGGAAAAATACTAGAAGTCTCCGGAAAAAAAATCGGTCTGGCCGGATTTAGTTCAGTTTATTCCCTTGTTGATCAAGGAGGGGCGGGGGAAATTATAAAGGATCTGGCGGGAAAAACAGATCTAGTGATAGTTAATGTCCACTGGGGCGAAGAATACAAACATCAATTTAATAAAATTCAACAAAAAACCGCCCGCAACTTAATTGATGCCGGCGCGGACATAATTATCGGCCACCACCCGCACGTTGTCCAGGGCATAGAAATTTATAGAGGGAAGCCGATTTTTTATTCTCTGGGCAATTTCATTTTTGACCAATACTTTTCTTCCGGCACCCAGGAGGGGCTGGCTATCGGCGTAAAAATCACGGAGGAAAAAAATGAATTTTACCTTTTCCCCTTAAAATCCAAATTGAGCCGGCCTGAACCGATGGAGGGGCAAGAAAAAGAAAAATTTTTTTCCGATTTGGTTGGCTGGTCAAATTTGGAAGAAAGCCGCGAAGAGCAAGTTAAAAAAGGAAATCTTGTCATTACGAAATAATCCGGCCATCTTGCGGTTGCGTAAAAAATTTCAACTTCAGCCCGATTTTGCCAAAAAACCGCAAAAATATTTTATTTAAAAACCATAACCAACGTAACTATATTTAAATTTTATGCTTATTGCCATTATTGCCGATATCCACGATAATTTGGTTAACTTAAATAAATTCCTAAATTGGAGCGGAAAAAATAAAATTAAAAAAATTATTTGCGCCGGCGACCTGACCAACAGCGAGACTCTTCATGTTTTGGGAAAAAAATTCAAAAATTCCATTTACCTGGCCAGAGGGAATGTTGAATTATATGAGGAAAAGGAATTAAAAAAATTTAAAAACATTAATTGTTTCGGCAAAACCGGCCGATTTAAAATAGACGGGCGAATTGTCGGTCTTTGCCACGAAGCCCACTTTATTGACAAAGTATTGCATGCCGGCCACTGCGACATAATCTTTTACGGCCATAGCCACAAACCGTCTTTGGAAGAAATCGACGGGACTGAATTAGTTAATCCCGGGGAGCTGGGCGGAATATGGGGAAAGGCCACTTTTGCCGTCTGGGACACGAAAAAAAACAAACTGGAATTAAAGATATTAGAAACACTCGAATCTACAAATAAATCCAAATCTACAAATAATTAATATGGAAAATAAAGTAATATATAAAGAGTTATCTTATAAGATAAATGGATTGCTGTTTAAAACCCACAATGATTTAGGCAGATATAAAAATGAAAAACAATACGCTGATTATTTTGAAGATTCATTAAAAAATCAGGGGCTAAAATATAAAAAAGAATATAAACTAAAATCATCTTTCAATAATGAAAAAGAAGGCAGAAATATTTGTGATTTCATTGTAGAAGGCAAAATAGTTATTGAACTAAAAACAGTAAGATTTCTAACGTTAGAAAATTATTTCCAAGTAAAAAGATACCTGTCTTGCTCTGGCTTACGTCTAGGTATATTAGTGAACTTTAGACAAAAATATATAACTCCAAAAAGAATATTAAATAACGAATTACTACAAAAGAATTCGTAGATTTGAATTCATTCGTAGATTT
This sequence comes from Patescibacteria group bacterium, assembly GCA_028711655.1. Lineage (NCBI taxonomy): Bacteria > Patescibacteria group bacterium. The sequence continues at coordinate 3,797 of JAQTRU010000038.1, read as the reverse complement.
GAATGCTATGGACAGTCGAATAAAAAATGTCGCCGTAAACGCGGCCAAAAAAGCGGGAAAAATTCTTTTGCGAGAATACGGTAATTTCGACAGAAAAAAAATAAAATTAAAATCCCGGCATGAAATTTTAACTAAATCCGATCTGAACGCGGAAAAAATTATAATTAAGGAAATAAGAAAATATTTTCCCGACCACCGGATATTGTCCGAAGAAGCCGGCCAAATAAATCCCGCACCCTTAAAACGGAGTAAAAAAACTTATCACAAAATGACTGATTATTCCGAAAGGTGCGGGGCCGATTACCTTTGGATTATTGATCCCTTGGACGGTACTACCAATTTTTCTATCCATAATCCTTTGTGGTCAATCTCAATTGCCCTGGTTAAAGGAAAGGAAATTATATTGGGAATAATTTTTGTTCCTTTTTTAAAAGAATTATATGAGGCGGAAAAAGGAAAAGGCGCCCGCCTAAACGGAAAAAAAATTAAGGCCTCAAACATTTTTCAAGGAAAAATTATAAATACTTTCTGCCACGGCCACAAGGAAAAAAACATAAAAAAAGCTCTGGCTTATTACAAAAAACAAAAATTAAGCGGCTTGGATTGCCGGCAATTGGGCAGCGCCGCTTTGGAAATGGCTTATACGGCCTGCGGCCGGATAGAATCAATCGTAATCCCCGGGGCTAACCCCTGGGACGTGACGGCCGGAGTATTGTTAATCCGGGAAGCCGGAGGAAGAGTAACGGATTTTTCCGGAAAAGAATGGAATTTGGACAGTAAAGATTTAGCCGCCAGTAACGGCAGAGCCCATAAAAACATTCTGAATATTTTAAAAAAAATATGACCCCGGAATTATTAAACAAGAATCAAAAAAAAGAATTGTTGGAAATTGCCAGAAGAACCGTGGAAGATTATGCGCGTAAGGGGAAAATTCCGGAATTTGAAGTTAAAAATGAAAGACTGCAAAGACGGGAAGGCGCTTTTGTCACCATACACAAAGGAAGCCGACTGCGCGGCTGCATCGGCCAGATTATTCCTCCGGACCAGCCTCTTTGGGAGGTAGTGCGCGATATGGCCATAGCCGCCTGCAGTGAGGATTACAGGTTTAACCCGGTAACGGAAAACGAACTGGATAAATTGGATTATGAAATAAGCGTTTTATCTGTTCCGGAAGAAATTAGCAATTGGCAGGATATAAAACTTGGCGAGCATGGTGTAATTGTTGAAAAAGGCGGGCGAAGCGGGGTATTTTTACCGCAAGTGGCGGCTGAAACCGGCTGGAATTTGGAGGAATTTTTAAGCCAGTTATGCTCGCAAAAAGCCGGACTGCCCCCGGATTGCTATAAAAAGAAAGGGGGAACTAAATTAAAAATCTTTACTGCCCAAGTTTTTGGCGAAAAAAATCTTTGGCCCGCCAGTTTTTAAAAAACCCCAGCCTTGACTGTCGGAATATTCAAAAGAGCGGTTAAATAATAAATTTTTGGCTAATTTTAAATAAATATTAATTATTTTAATCTTTTAAGCATTGACAATTTTTTTATATTATGATAAAGTGCCTGATTAGTGTTTGACAGATGTTTATGTTAAGCTAATAATATTAAATACTGGCTTCCTTACTGGGGCTGGAAGCCTGTTATTCAAACCGCAAAATGCGCAGGAGGGAAGGACATGGCAAGGGCGCCGACCAACCGTAAGAACAGCAACTCGAGCCGTCTCATTCGGATCTGACACCGGCACCGGGCCCTTTCCCGAAAAAATTACGGCAGAATCTGGAAAGGCGGGAAAGTGGGCCGCAAAAAGGTCAAAGCGACCCAGCCCTAACTCGCAGGCCATCGATGAGCCAGCGGGAAATAGGATGGGAAATCGAGGAGGCAATCGTGACCCGATTCGCCAAACTCGCCAGCTACCACTACGGCCTGATCCGTGGCAGGAGCTGAAAACAGAACATTCAACAACCCTGCGCGGGAAACCTAACCCATAACGCTAAAGTGAATTTTGCTGAAAGCGGCGCCAAGAAACTAGGCGCGGAAAATGGGCGGTAACCGCGTGACGTCAAAAAGCTTTAAATGTGTAACATTAAAAGCGATACCTGCGCTAAGCGGCTCAACAGCGTCCGACGGAGTTTTACAAACCTCCCAACTCGGCGACAAAAAAACACCAAACAGCGCAGCGGAGTTCTTTCTCTCGCGACAGGCCCGGTTCGGGGATCACACTACTTGACATACGACGATCCCTCGCCGCCCGTCAGCTCCCGGCTTTCGGTTTCATACCTACAAAGCCAAACAACAAACCGGGGATATGCTACGGGAACACCGGTTGTCCTTTGACATCTCTCCTTGAGAGCCAATAATTGGCCAAGGAACGCAAAAGGAGAACTTCGAGACAACAAAGGGGCGATAGACACAAGTCTTATCGCCCCTCTTTTTTTATTTAAAAATACCCCCTTCCGAAAAATTCCCCTTACCCCTTTAACAAGGGGCGCTCTATCAAACTCCCCCTTGCCTGCCCCGTCGCCACGGCGGCCTCGGCGGTGATATTATTTTATTATTTTATTATTTTACTTAAATACTGCCCCGTGTAACTTTTTTTAACTTTTGCCACATCTTTGGGCGTGCCTGTGACCACAATTTCTCCGCCCGCTTCTCCCCCTTCGGGCCCTAAATCAATAATCCAGTCCACAGATTTTATGACATCTAAATTATGCTCAATAATTAAAACCGTATTGCCTTTGTCGGCCAGCTGGCCTAAAACTTCCAGCAATCTTTTTATGTCGTCAAAATGCAGGCCTGTCGTCGGTTCGTCTAAAATGTATAAAGTTCTCCCGGTTGCCCGGCGGGACAATTCGGTCGCCAGTTTTACCCTTTGCGCTTCTCCGCCGGATAAAGTCGTGGCGCTCTGGCCGAGCTTTATATAGCTTAACCCCACTTCATTTAAAGTCACGAGCTTCTGATAAATCGCCGGGATATTCTTAAAAAAATTCATGGCTTCTTCCACGGTCATATTAAGAACATCGGAAATGTTTTTATCCTTATAATAAATTTCCAAAGCTTCTTTATTATATCTCTGGCCGTGGCAGACTTCGCATTCCACATAAACATCGGGCAAAAACTGCATTTCAATTTTTACCATGCCGTCTCCGCCGCAAGCTTCGCACCGGCCGCCGACAACGTTAAAAGAAAAACGCCCCGCCTTATATCCCCTTATCTTTGCTTCGGGCAAAGAGGCGAACAAATCCCTAATGGGAGTAAAGGCGCCGGTATAAGTAGCCGGGTTAGAGCGCGGAGTGCGGCCAATCGGCGACTGGTCAATATTTATGACTTTATCAATATGTTGCCATCCTTCAATTTTTTTATGCCTGCCCGGTTCGGCTTTGGCCCGGTAAAATTTCTGGTTTAAAGCCCGGGCTAAAATATCGTCCATCAAAGTTGACTTGCCCGAACCGGATACGCCGGTAATCGCCACGAACTTTCCCAAAGGAATGGCAACGTCAATATTTTTTAAATTATGTTCGGCCGCGCCAAAAATAGTTAAATTATTTCCGTTTCCTGCCCGATATTTGGCCGGCGCCGGGATTGATTTCTTGCCGGATAAGTACTGGCCGGTCAAAGAAACGGCTGTTTTTTTTATCTGCGCCGGGCTGCCTTCGGCCACAATTTTTCCGCCATGCTCACCCGCGCCCGGACCGACATCGACAATATGATCGGCCTCAAGCATTGTCATCTCGTCATGTTCCACCACAATAACGGTATTGCCTAAATCCCGCAATCTCTTCAGGGTATCAATAAGTTTATTATTAT
>JAQTRU010000037.1 GCA_028711655.1 Patescibacteria group bacterium | reverse complement strand
GCTGTTCGCCCATTAAAGCGGCACGCGAGCTGGGTTCAGACCGTCGTAAGACAGGTCGGTCTCCTATCCACTATGATCGCGGAAACTTGAGAGGGCCCTTCCCTAGTACGAGAGGACCGGGAAGGACAAAGCTCTAGTGTACCAGCTGTTCCACCAGGGGCATTGCTGGGTAGCTACCTTTGGTTTAGATAAGCGCTGAAAGCATCTAAGCGCGAAGCTGTCCTCAAGATTAGGTTTCATAGGTTCGTGAGAGACTATCACGTTGATAGGCTCCAAGTGTAAGTGCGGCAACGCATTTAGCTGAGGAGTACTAATAAACCATTTAATTTTCCCACGTTTTTGTTTTTAAAATTTTTGAAAACTTTTTTAGAAAAAGTTTTCAAGGCTTTCAAAAAATATAAGGTGTTTAATAAAATTTTTATAGCGAGCAAAACTCTACGGCCATAAAAATTTTATTAAACGATTGAAAAAACACCATTGTTCTGGTGGTATTAGCGGGAGGGTCACACCTGATCCCATCTCGAACTCAGAAGTTAAGCCTCCTAGCACTGATGGTACTTGGGCATGAGCCCCGGGAGAGTAAGCCGCCGCCAGAACAATGGTGTTTTTTTGTTTGGGAAATTTGTGGATAACTTAAATAATGTTAATTAAATTTATGACATATTTTTGTTAATAATTTAGCTAATATTAAATAAATAAATATGTTTTTGTAAAAATTGCAGAAATATAGTTGACAATATTTCAATTAAATAATATACTGATTTTATGTTTATTTTTTAAAATACTTAACTAATCTATGGCCGGAAATAATAAAACAAAGGTTATTACCTGCGCTGTTTGCTCAAGGTTTTGCCAGAATAGAGATGGAGAAAAATTGGGCGATTTAATAAAAAGGATAAAAGAAGAAGGATTTAAACCGGTTTTTTCCTGTGATTTCCTAAAAAATTATCCCATAAAATAATGGTTCCTTATGGATATAACCATTCTTAAAAAAATAGGTTTGTCAGACAAGGAAATAGAGGTTTATTTGGCGCTTCTGGAAAATGGCGCTTCTTCGGTGCGGGGGTTGGTTGGTTTTACCGGGTTAAACCGAGGCACGGTTTATGATATTTTAAAGAGTTTGCGGGAAAAGGGACTGGCTAGCTATTACCACCAGGAGACGAAACAAAAATTTGTGGCCGAAGATGCGGATAAGCTTGTAAAGCTGGTTAGCGAGGAAGAAGAGAAAATTAAAAGAATAAAAGCCAAGATAGCTGATTTAATTCCGGAATTAAAGTCTTTGCAGGATAAAGGTGGCAGGCGTCCAGCCACAAAATTTTATGAAGGGAAAAGGGGCATAAGGTTTATTCTGGAAGATGTTTTAAATTCGGTTGGGGGCGAAAAAGAAAAGGAATATTTTATTTATTCCGCCACTAAAGCCAGCGAAGACATTAATAAGGCTTATCCTAATTTTACTAAAGACAGGATAAAAAAGGGCATCAAAGTAAAGGCGATTTCTTTGGCTTCTGGCGGTAAAACTTATGGCCTGGATGAGCGACGTTGGCTTGGCACCAACGACGAATCCGCAACTTTTGTTTTAATTTATGCAGGCAAATGCGCTTTTATTTCCCGCGACTCCAAAGGCATCCCGGTCGGGGTGATTATTGAGAATGAAATGATATATGAGACGCAGAAAATAATTTTTTTGCGGCTCTGGGACCTTATAAAATAATATAAAAATAAAATAATAAAATAAAAAGTAGATTAATTTTTATATTATTTTATTATTTTATTATTTTTCTATGTGCGGCATAATAGGTTATATCGGACCGAAAAATATTTCAACCGTGCTCTTGGACGGCCTGAAAAGGCTGGAATACCGGGGATATGATTCTTCCGGAATGACGGTTAAAAATTCCGGCGGCTTAATTACCCTTAAGGCGACAGGAAAAATTACGGAATTGGAGAAAAAAGTTAAGGAAAACCCCCCTTATCCCCCCTTTGCAAGGGGGGTGAATTTAGGTATAGCCCACACCCGTTGGGCAACCCATGGCGAGCCGAACGAAATCAACGCCCATCCCCACTTGGACGCGAAAGGCGAGATAGCCATAGTTCATAACGGCATTATTGAAAATTACCAGGCTTTAAAAGATTTTTTGGCTAAAGAAGGCTTTAAAACGGTTTCCGACACTGATTCGGAAATTATCGCCCATCTTATCCAAAAGTTTAATAATGGCAATTTCCCCGAAGCTGTGACAAAGGCCGTTGGCTTAATTGAAGGAACTTTTGGCTTGGCCGTTATCCAAAACGGCGGAAACAAGATAATCGTAGCCCGGCGCGGATCGCCTTTGGTTTTGGGCTTGGGCGAGGGAGAAATGTTTATTGCTTCCGATGTTTCGGCGATTTTGAATTATACAAAAAAAATTGTTTATTTAAACGACGACGAATTGGCGGTTGTCGGAAGAAACGGCTATTCGGTTAAAAATTTAAAAGGAGAGAACATTAACAAGAAAGTCCATGAGATAAAATGGACCCTTGACCAGATTGAGAAGAAGGGGTTTAAGCATTTCATGCTCAAAGAAATTTATGAGCAACCGGAAGCGATTATCAACACCCTGCGCGGCCGGATTAAAGGCGGAAAGGTTAAACTAAGCCTTAATTTGGATTTAAATTCCCTAAGGAGAATTGTGATTGTGGCCTGTGGCACCAGCTGGCATTCCGCCTTAATTGGAAAATATTTTTTAGAAAAAAATACAAATATTCCGGTAGAAGTGGATTACGCTTCGGAATTTCGTTATCGGGATCCGCTTGTTGGGAAAAACGATTTGGTTATCGCAATTTCCCAATCAGGGGAAACCGCCGACACTTTGGCGGCGATAAGAGAGGCCAAAGCCAGGGGCGCCAAAACTCTCGGGATTATCAATGTTGTCGGTTCCACTATCGCCCGAGAAGTTGACTTTGGAATTTACCTTCATGCGGGTCCGGAAATCGGAGTGGCCAGCACCAAGGCCTTTACGGTCCAAGTTGTAGATTTGTTGCTTTTATCTTTGTTTTTCCGGCAGGAGCGGGGTTTAAAGTTGGAGAAAAAAACACTCCGTGATTTAGAGATTTTGCCAAAGAAGATTAAAGAAGTTTTGAAACAGGCGGACAATATCAGAAAATTGGCAAAAAAATTTATAAATTGCGGGAACATCCTTTATCTCGGACGTGGCCTTAATTTTCCTGTGGCCCTGGAAGGAGCCTTGAAGCTGAAAGAAATTTCCTATATCCATGCCGAGGGCTATCCGGCCGCGGAAATGAAGCATGGGCCGATTGCCTTGATTGATAAAAATATGCCGGTTATGTTTATCGCCACTCGCGACAGCACTTATAAAAAGATTCTTTCTAATATGGAAGAAATAAAGGCTCGGGGCGGAAAAATTATAGCTATTGTTAATGGGCGGGACAAAAGTATTTCCAAATTAACCGAAAGCGTTATAAAAGCGCCTTTATCCTCTCCTGAACTTATGCCAATAATCAATGCCGTGCCCATGCAATTTTTTGCCTACTATGTAGCGGATTTAAAAGGGATAGACATGGACAAGCCGCGCAATTTAGCTAAATCTGTAACCGTGGAATAGATTACAAATTACAAATTTATTACAAATTTTACAAATTCTCTAATTATTATGAAGAATTTGAGATATACAATTAGAGAGCTTAGAGGAGAAGACTTAAATCCGGAAAGGGGATTTTTAGAAACTTTGTCCAATTTGAGCAGAGCGGATTATTTGCCCCCGGAGAATATGAAAGAAATTTTTAGAGAAGTGAAAGAAAGGGAAAATAGTTATGTTTTTGTGGCCGTAACCGAGGATAAGCAAATCGTCGGCATGATTAAACTGATAATTGAAAGGAAATTTTCTTATGGCGGAAGCCGAGCCGGGCATATAGAAGATGTGGTGGTCAGGAAGGGGTTTGGAAAAATGGGCATAGCCAGCAGCCTGAACGAAAGAGCTTTGGCCGAGGCCAGGAAATTGGGATGCTATAAAGTAATCCTGGATTGCCGTGACGAATTGATTTCTTTTTATGAGAGATTTAAGTTTTATAAATTTCAAAATTGTCTAAGAATTGATTTTGAAGAACATTTAATTTCTTCTTCCATGAATTCCGCCGGAAATTTAACCGGAGAAGGCGGAGATATTTTCAACGGAATAGAATTAACCAAAAATATGCCTGAAAAAAATAATTTTAGCGGAGATAAATTTTTGAACGGAGAAAACAAAATCGTGATTTTAGCCGCCGGCAAAGGCGTAAGGATGAACTCTTCTCTGCCCAAAGTTTTGGTGCCGCTTTCGGGACGGCCGATTATAGGATATTTATTGCGTTCAGTCGCCGAAGCGGGAGTTGACGGCCGGCCGATAATCGTGGTTTCGCCGGATAACAGGGAAATAATGGAAGAAGCTTTAGCTGAATATAACTGCGATTATGCCATTCAAGAAGAGCAGCTCGGCACCGGCCACGCTTTTGCCTGCGCCCGCCCGTTTTTCGGGACGGAGGCAAAAAAAGTCATAAGCTTTTATGGCGACCATCCCTTTGTCCAAGCCGATACCGTAAAAAAATTGGCTGAAAGCCACCGCGGCGTTATTACCATGGTAACGGTCAAGGTAGATGACTTTCATGACTACAGAAGGAATTTTTTTTACTGGGGCCGGATTGTCAGAGGCGAGGACGGCGAAGTTAAAAAAATCGTGGAATTTAAGGATGCGGCCGAGGAAGAGAAGGAAATAAAAGAAATTAACCCGGGTTTTTATTGCTTTGACAAAGATTGGGTTTGCGCTAATATTGATAAACTGAAAAATGACAACAAACAGGGGGAGTATTATCTGACCGATTTAGTCGGTTTAGCCTTTGCCCAGGGCCATAAAATTAACACCATAACGATTGATCCGCGCCAGGCTGTAGGCATTAACAGCCCGGAAGAGCTGGCGGTTGCGGAAAAATTAATTCAAGAGGGATAAAAGATGGATGAAAATTGCCGCAGGGTTATTGATGAAGTGGAAAGGATAATTAACCTCACTCCAACGGAAGCGGCGGCGGAATCGGAAGAGGTGAGAGCTTTCTGCAAGCAAATTGAAGCGTACAAAAGGCTGCCGGCCCTACCTTTAATAGTCGGTGTGATGATTTCCTTTTCCGGTCTTTGTTCTTTAAACTTTTCTTCGTCGCCTTATCTGCTCCTAAAAGTTTTTTATGTTTTTATTGGTCTTGGTTCGGCCTTGCTTCTCGCGGAAAGGTCTCTCGGAATTTTTCTTGCCAGATTGGAGATTAAAAGGCTAATAGAGAAGAGGGCGGTAGAGTTTATTCTTAAAGGCAGAGGAGGGAGAAAAAGGGGAGAAGAAAATTAATGGGCCGGTCCGGGAATTTAGGGACCGGCTTTTTTATTTGCTTTGCCGATGAGAGGGGGTTATAATAAAAGAACCAATAATTATTCATTAAAATTATGGAGATAGTAATTTATATCATAGTTTTGTATTTTATCTTTATTTTTTTTCTGTCCCGTTTTATTATTCCCCATCTTTCTTTTAGGCCCGATCCGTTGTCGGAAAAAATACCGGAAGACATGGAAAGAAAAATTGAAGAACTGAAAAATAAATCCAACTCGCCAAGAGAATTTTTAGAATTAGCTTATAATTATTTAGGAACAAAATATCATTCCGAGCGGCTGGCCACGGTTTTAAAGTTTCATTTTATGTTTAAGAGCCTGGAAGATATCTGGAACCGGACAGGTTTTATTCCTTGCAACCAAAGTAATTTTTTACTGCGGATTTTTTTAGCAAAGTCCGGATTTTTTAAAGATAAAGAAACCAGGCGGAGAAATACTTTTGTTAATTTTGTTCCGCACCAGTATCTGCAGGTTAAACTGGACAATAAGTGGATTGATGTTGATGTTGGAGAAAAATATCGGGGTATGAAGATTGGGAGACATTTAAAATATTTTGGATAGTTACAAATTACAAATTTGTTACAAATATACAAATATTAAAAATGAAAAATAATTTTGTTAACCAGATTTGTAAAATTTGTAAAGGATTTGTAATTTGTAACTGTAATATATGCAGCAGATTCTAGATTTACATATTCATTCTAAATATTCCCGGGCTTGCTCGTCGCAGTTGCTGCTTTCCCGCATTGACGAGACTTGCCGAATTAAGGGGATAGATATTATTGCCACCGGAGATTTTACTTATCCAGAATGGTTTTCAGCTATTAAAAACGAGTTGGAAGAAGTCGGTAATTCGGGCTTGTACAAATTAAAAGAAGAAAAAGATGATAAGGTGAAATTTTTACTTTCTACCGAGCTGGCTTTAATTTATAAAGATGGCGGCAAGGTAAGGCGGATTCATCTGGTTGTGCAGGCGCCCAATATTGCCGCGGTGGAGGAATTAAATAATTATTTAGATAAAAAATACAATATCCGCTCGGACGGACGGCCGATTTTAGGCATGAAGGCGCCGGAGTTGGTAACGCTTTGTTTGTCAATCCATCCCAAGTTTTTAATTTACCCCGCCCATATTTGGACGCCCTGGTTTGCGGTTTTCGGTTCAAAGTCTGGTTTTGACTCTATGGAAGAATGTTTTCACGAGCAAACAGAAAATATTTACGCCATAGAAACCGGATTATCAAGCGACCCGGCCATGAATTGGCGCTTGTCAGCTCTGGACAGCTTATCTATTATTTCAAATTCTGACGCGCATAGTCTTCCCAATCTTGGACGGGAAGCCAATGTCATGGATTTGGAGGAAATTAGTTATGATGAGATTTATGAAGTAATAAAAAACAAGGATTTGAATAAATTGAAGTACACGATTGAATTTTATCCGGAAGAAGGCATGTATCATTTTGACGGTCACCGTGATTGTAAAATTAGATTCTCGCCCGAAGAAACTAAGAAGCATAAAGGCATTTGCCCGGTCTGTAAAAAACCTTTAACCGTGGGCGTGATGAATCGGGTGGAAGAACTGGCTGATCGCCCCGAAGGCTTCAAGCCCGAAAAAGCAGCCGGATTTAAAAAATTAGTGGAACTTGATAAGATTATTGCCGAAGCTTTAGATATAAAAAGCCGGCAGTCGCAAAAAGTGCAGGCCGAATATAATAGTTTAATTAAAAAAGGCGGAACCGAGATGAATATTTTGCTAAATGAACCTTTAGAGAATTTAGCCAGCATGACTTTACCTATAATTGTTAAAGGCATAAAAAGAGTGCGGGAAGGAAAGTTAATTGTTGAGCCCGGTTTTGACGGCCAATACGGCGTGGTTAAAATTTTTACCGCCAAGGAGAAAGAAGACAAACAGCCGAAAATGTTTTAATTATATGAATAAGAAAATACATCCCAGGAATTATAATTTTTTTTGGTTAGTTTATAATGCTACCTATTTTTTTATTTCCTGTTTTTTAACTTCTAATTATTTAAAACGAGATTTTATCGTTATTTATCAAAACGGGAATTACAAACTTTATGCTTCCAAGGAAGAAACCGGCCGTTTGGCGAAATATGGCTTATTGTTTTTCAGGAGAAATTTCAATGATTATAAGAAAAAGGTTAATGGGATAATTAAAGAAGCAAAGACGGTTTTTAAGTTAAATAAAACTAAAAATTTTTCTAACTTTTCCGACCGTGAGATCAGGGTAGATTTTTTAAGAGCTGTGGGGTTTGCCCAAAGGGCTTTAGATCTTTATTGGTTTACGGAATATTTTCTTTACGATGAGATTGAAAGAAGGGTTAAGCAGGCTCCTTCCCAAAACAAGCTTCTAGTAAAAAGAGTCAAGGAAATGCAGGAATTAAAATATGAGCTTAGAAAATCAGTTATTAATAGAATTTCTTTTCTCGGAGATGATTATTTTTTTAAAAATTATCTTGATGAGATTGAAAAACGCGCAGGCAGAAGAGATTTGGCCAGCCTTCATTGCAAAGAGATAGCTGACTTATTGAAAGGCAAAACCGTGGATAAAGTAAATCGGAGAGATTGCATTCTGGGAAAATTTAATAATTGGCAGCCGATTACCGGAAAAAAGGCCTTGGCGATAATTAAATTATTTTCCAAAGATTTAGACAAAAAACAGAAGAGTAATTTTTTAAAAGGCCAGGTAGCCAATCCGGGGCGCTATAAGGGGCGAGTGAGGTTAATAAATTTTGACCAAGGGGCTGGTTTATCTCGGGAAGTGGCCAAGTTCAAAGAGGGTGAGGTTTTAGTAACCGGTTCAACTATTCCCCAGATGATTTTGGCGTGCCGGAAAGCCGGAGCCATAATAACAGAGGAGGGCGGCATAACTTCGCACGCGGCGATTGTTTCCCGCGAATTGAATAAACCCTGTGTTATAGCCACTAAAATAGCCACGCAGGTTTTAAAGAACGGAGACATGGTTGAGGTAGATGCCGACAAAGGGATTGTAAAAATTATAAAAAATAATAAATAGTAAAAAGTTATAAACAAAAAACGCCTTTCTTAATTTTTAGGCGTTTTTTGTTCCTCCTCGTTCGCCAAACAAATATGTCTTAATGATTTACGGCACATTTGTCTGGCGAAGAGGAGCAATTTTTATTTTCTTCTTTTCCTCTTCTTGGCCGGTTTTCTCTTTGCAACTTTTTTCTTTTTTGTTGCTTTCTTCTTGGCCGGTTTTCTCTTTGCAACTTTTTTCTTTTTTGTTGCTTTCTTTCTTTTCTTCGCTGGCATGTTTATCACCTCCTTTCTTGGTACGCAATTTTTTTGCGCGGATTAAAATAATTATTTTTTAAAATTATTATTTCTATTTATATTATACAAAAAATATTTTTTCTTTACAATACTTTTTTATAATTTTTAAAAATATTTTTTTGTTTTTTGTTCTTAGTTATATTATACAGGATATTTTTTTAATTAACAATAGTTTTTTTGAAAAAATAACAAAATAATATAAAAATATAAAAATATAAAAAAGATAAGAAGGCGAAATTCGTAAATTTTATGTTTTTATTTTATTTTATTATTTTATTTTTATATTATTTTAATTGGCTTGCCTTCATAATTTTCTTATGCTATCTTATAGGCAGATTGGGTAATATTTTTTAAAAATAATTTTACAAAGATATGTCAAATGAAGAAAAAAGCAAGGAGGGTGGTGAAAAAGATAAGCGCCAGGAAGCGGCCATGACGGCCGTTGACCAGATAAAAGAGAGGTTTGGCGAGGGGGCGATTATGAAATTCGGGGAAGCAAGAAAATCAGATGTTGACGCCGTCCCGACCGGCTGTTTGTCCCTGGATATTGCCTTGGGGATTGGCGGCGTGCCAAGGGGAAGGATAATAGAAGTTTTTGGTCCCGAGGCTTCGGGAAAAACAACTTTGGCCCAGCATATTGTGGCTGAAGCGCAGAAAATAGGGGGGATTGCCGCTTTTGTCGATGCTGAACACGCCCTTGATCCCGATTATGCGGCTAAAATCGGCGTGAACATAAAAGATATGCTTATTTCCCAGCCGGACACCGGAGAACAAGCTTTGGAGATAGTGGAAACTTTGGCCCGGTCCAATGCAGTGGATGTGATTGTGGTTGACAGTGTAGCCGCCCTGGTTCCGCAAAAAGAAATTGAGGGAGAAATGGGCGACCAGCATATGGGCTTGCAAGCAAGGTTAATGAGCCAGGCTTTGCGGAAATTAACCGGCGTTGTTTCTAAATCAAAAACCGTGGTGATTTTTATAAATCAGATTAGGTTTAAAATCGGCGTTTTTTTCGGTAATCCGGAAACGACTACCGGCGGCAATGCTTTGAAATTTTATTCCTCGGTTCGGATTGAAGTGAGGAGGGCGGCCCAGATTAAGCAGGGGGATAAGATTATCGGCAACCGCGTAAAGGCCAAGGTGGTAAAAAATAAGGTGGCGGCCCCTTTTCGCACCTGTGAGTTTGATATTATGTATAATGAAGGCATTTCCATCGCCGGCGATTTGTTGGATAGCGGCGTGGTTTATGGAGTTGTAAATAAATCCGGCAATTCTTACGCTTTTGGCGAGATTAAAATGGGGGTGGGCCGGGAAAATGCCAAGAAATTTTTAAGGGCGGATAAAAAATTAATGAAAGAGATTAGGAGAAAGATAATGTCCGAAGTAAAAGCGCGGGAGATGGAGGAGTAGAAAAATTTTTAATTTCTCCCGCCACTTATAAAAAGTTGTTTGCCCACAGCCCCGCTTTTAGCGGAGCCTCGCCTTTGGCGGGGCGTGGAGGGCGGGATCCCGCTAAGGTGGTGATAATTCACCTAATTTCTAATAAAATATCCAATGCCAAATGCCAAAAAATTTAGGCATTAGACATTTTAGAATTAGGAATTTTATTAGAAATTAGACCTTGGGTGAATTAGAAATTTTTTAGAGAGGAAATTTGCTATAAATTTTATCAATTAGCATATCATAATTATGTCCAGAAAAGATACTTATATTATCTCGTTGGGCGGATCTTTAATTGTCCCGACGGACGGGATTGATTGGAAATTTTTAAAAAATTTCCGCAAACTGATTATTTCAGAGACAAAAAAGGGTAAAAAATTTTTTATTATCGTGGGCGGAGGAGCTACCTGCCGAAAATATAATGAAGCCGCCCGGAAAATTACTAAAGTTAGTCAGATAGATTTAGACTGGCAAGGAATTTATTCCGGCCGACTTAACGCCCGTTTGTTAAAAATTATTTTGGGGCCAATAGCTTGTCCGGAAATAATTATTGACCCGATAGCAAAATTATCCACCTCAAAGAAAATAATTATCGGCAGCGGCTGGAAGCCGGGCTGGTCAACGGATTATGTGGCGGTGGTTATGGCCCGGGAGCACAAAATTAAAACCATTATTAATTTGTCAAATATTGATTACGTTTATACGGCTGATCCGAAAAAATATAAAAACGCAAAACCAATTAAAAAGTTGGGTTGGCGGAATTTTAGAAAATTAGTTGGCAATAAATGGAATCCCGGTTTAAACGCGCCGTTTGATCCGGTGGCTTCGCGGCTGGCCGAACATTTGGGGTTGGAAGTGATAATTATGAATGGGAAGAAATTGGATAACTTGAGAAAATATTTAGATGGTGAAAAATTTAAAGGGACTGTTATAGAGAATTAAGGTTTAAAAATTAAGATTTAAGGTTAAAAATTGAATGTAAAATAAGAAAAACGGCCTGTTTTTTAAGGAAAATGGCCGTTTTTATATTTTTCCCCTTTTTACTCTTGCCCTGTTTTAGTTTTTGCTGTATAATAACTGCTGTTAAAGAATAATCAAAAATGAAATTTATCTATTTATTATTTTCCGCCAAGGGGCGCCTGCCTGTCCGGTAGGCAGGGATCAGCCTCTGGCTGATTATTTTTATAATATGGCAAAAAATATCGCTGCCGCTCCGGCCGGCCGAATAAGAATTAAAGGCGCTCGG
>JAQTRU010000036.1 GCA_028711655.1 Patescibacteria group bacterium | reverse complement strand
ACAACGTTCGCGTGTATGAGAAGTTTCGCCGACTTCCTTATTTTTTATCAATAGAGGAGGCGAAATTTGGGTGAATGAAAAAGTGCAACCTTTGAAAATTATTTAACGCACTTTTTCTTGAACCTCATACACGCTGTTATACGCTGTTTCGCCCGTCGTTGATTTCAATATCAAGCTGTTTAATATAATCTGTCATAAATTCAACAATTGGCTTTGCAAATTGTCTCGCCGATTCAGTGCTTAAATTATCATAGCAACTAATTTGAAAGTTGATTTGGTCTACAATAAAATTGCCAATACCAATTCCACTATCAAAGCGTCTGTCAAAATCAACCGCTTGCATTTGCCACGTTTCACCCTTAATATCGGCGACATCATATTCTGGTTTTGAAGATTTAGAAGTGAAAGATCTCATAATACCAACCGCACCAAACAAATCCATCATATCCGCATCACGCAAAATTTTTAATAATTTGCCATCACCCTCGCGATTTTTATTGTGATATTTTATCGCATTGCAAATCTCAACAATTTTATCTTGTGTGAGCAAATTATTTTCTTTTAAAAATTTTGCGGCTATTTCAGCACCAACCTCGCCATGCAAGCTACGCTTCTCGGCTTGTGTCAATCCAATGTCATGCATTAAGGCTGAAATTACTACCACTTCTAAATCTTCAAAACCTTCCTTATTGGCAATTTGCAAAGCCCAATTTTTTACGCGATCAACATGTTTAAAATCATGAGCCACTTCATTACTCATAATACTTTTAACATAATCTTCCACTTGTTGAGTTGTTTTATTGTTCATAGTTGTTTATTGGTATAGGGCGAAATGGCGTATAACGAGTTATATACGAACTTGTTTATTTTTTAGCTAAAATAAGATAAAAAATTTGGAGAAAATGCTTTTCAGAACTTTTTAAAAAATTCAGGAGAGGCAAGAGATTGGGCAAAAAGGGGTTTAGCCCCGAAGCTTCGGGGCTAAACCCCTGCGAATACCGTTTATTTCAAATTTATTTTATTGAGCCTTTGCGTGGTTTTGTCCGTAAAATAAAGGTAGCTTCCGTCGCCTGAAATGATTAAATCCGACATATTGTAGTCGCCGTCAGGAATAGCCACTAATTTTTTTAAACCAGTTGTTATGTCAATTTGATAAAGGCGGTCCGGGGTGTTTGCCGCCAATTCCGGAAAAAGCCCGGAACCGCTTTCCAATTCTCGGGGTACGGCGCAATAAAGCTCGGTTGTTGAAGCAAAAGCGCATTTGTCCGCCCAGGTTTCCAGGCCAAGGCTTTTTCTGCCCGCTCCGATGCTGTCGCCCTGGGCGCCGACAATCCAAAGCATGGGTTTTAAGTCATTGTTTGACGAATAAACGCTATAGAGGAGTTGGTCTCCTTTCGGCGACCATTGGGGGATAAAGCCACGGCCTTCAATAACCGTGGATTTAAAATTCTCTTCATTCAGCCCGACAAAGAAGACTTCCTGTCGGTCAAAATCAATCCCCTCGGTGTACATGGCGATAATTTGGTTATTGGGGGACCAGGACGGGTAGACGGTCGCATCTTTTTCCCCAATTGCTTCAATCGCCCTGGTTTTGGAGCCGTCTTCGTTGGTTATGGCCAGCCAGCGGTTATCAGGGTCGAGCCCGATGCTTTTCATCACGATTTGGCCGCTGTCGGGGGAAAAATCAAAATCTTTCCAGTGGGTGGGCAGAGTGATCTGTTTGCCCGTGGAAAAGTTATAGATGATATTGGCGCCGTCAGGGTATTCCAAAATCGCTTTGTTTTTGTCCGGCGCCCATTTTATGGTTTCCACATTGTGGAAAATTTTGTCGGATAAAACCGTTGCCTGCCCGTCCTTGTCTATTTTATAAAATTTTCCGTCTGTTTGGCTATAATATTGCAGATTGGAGCCGTCGCCGGTTAGGGTCGCGGCCAGAGTCTTGTCCCTGTTTAATTCAACCGTTTGGGTAATGCCGCCCAGGGCTCTTTCACTGGCGATTTCTTCCCCCGCTTCTCCTTCCGGCAAAGGCCTGGCCTCTCCTGTTTCAACCACCTGCCCCGGGCCAATCTCGGCAATAGGCAAACCGGCCGGCGTCGTGGTGGAGACCGGCGGGGAGGGAACAGCTTCTTCTTCGGGCAATTTAAAAAATAAAGCGTAAAGCAGATAACCAAAGACAAAAACAACCGCCAGGAAAATTACGACCAGCATGATTTTTTTATATTTGACAAAGAAATTCATATGAAGTTAGTTTATTTTGTTAATTTATTAATTTATGTTATAATTAACAGTGGAAGTTTTCTCCGGAGTTTATTTATTCCCGGCGTCTTTGGTAAAAATTTTTGTTATATTTCTAATTGTATTATATAATATAAACATATAAATTCCAAGCGATTAAAATATTAAAACCCCATTGCGGACCCCCCGGGGTCTTTGGGGGTATTTAAGATAAAATTATGGGTTTATTTTCTTCAGAGAAAAGCCATTTGGGAATTGATATTGGCACGGCCAGCATAAAGGTTGTTGAGTTGGAAAAGGGAGCGGGGGGGTTGCGGCTTTTGACTTACGGCTTTACCGAAAATTTAGGGGAGATTGAGAGAAAAGACTGGCAAACCGACATTAAATACACGGCCAAAGTCATAAATGAAATTTGCAAAAAAGCAAAAACCGTGAGTCGCAGCGCCATAACGGCTCTTCCGACTTTTTCCGTTTTTTCTTCGATTATCAGTTTGGCCAATATGGACCAGAAGGATTTTGCCTCTGCCGTCCATTGGGAGGCCAAAAAAGTCATCCCTTTGCCCTTGGAGGAGATGGTTTTGGATTGGAAAAAAATAGAAAGCGGAGACAAGAAAGACAAAAACGTAAAGATACTTTTGACCGGAGCGCCAAAATCTTTGGTGAAAAAATATATCAGCGTCTTTAAGGAAGCCCAAATCAGCCTGCTAAGCCTGGAGACGGAAACTTTCTCTTTGATCAGGTCTTTGTTGGGAAACGACAAATCAACGGTAATGATAGTTGAAGTGGGAATGAGCACGACCGATATTTCCATCATCAGCGAAAGCATTCCCGTTCTCTCCCGCAGCATAGATGTCGGCGGATTGGCCATAACCAAGGCCATCGGCAATAATCTGGGCGTAGGATTGGAAAGGGCCGAGCAATTCAAATATGATTTGGGGATAAGCTCGTCGGATTCCGGCGAGGATATTGTGCCGAAGGCTATTACGGAAACGGTTGGCCCCATCATCAACGAAATAAAATACATGATTAACTTATTTGAGAGCAAGAACAACAGGAAGGTGGAAAAATTGGTTTTATCCGGCGGCTCTTCGCTTCTGCCCAACTTTGTAAATTATTTGACGAAAATTTTCAATATGAATATAATTATCGGCGATCCTTGGACCAGAATTTCTTATCCGGTTGATTTGGGTCCGGTTATTTCCGAAATAGGGCCGAAATTATCGGTCGCTATCGGTCTGGCGATGAGAGAAACGAAATAGTCTGGCAAAGAGCGGTTTCGCCGATACAAATGACAGAAAATTTCTAATTTCAGACATAATTTATTAATTCATTGATTTAATAAACTAATAAATTTAAGAATTAGGTGAATTAGAAATTAAGAAGGTGTTTTTTCCATTTTTGATTTTTTATTTTAATTTAAGATATGGATATAGATTTTTTGCCGGAGGAAGAAAAGAAGAAAAAAATCTTCGGGGCGAAAAAGAAAGGGGAGGCTCCGGGCGCGGAAGTAAAGTGGTCCAGCCCGGAAAAGAAAGGGCCGTCGCCCAAGCTACCCGGAGAAAAAAGGGGGATAAAAAGCTATTTACCCGACTTTTTTAATGCCGGTTTTTTCAGAAAAAAGAAGGCGGGGAAAGAAGCGGTTCATCCTGACAATTTGGCTGACAGAAATAAATTAAAGCAGTCGCGCAAAGAACTTTTGAAGCTTATTGGCGAAGAGAAAAAGTCGGCCAGCCATCCGCCGGCCGCGGGCAAAGCCGAAGAAACGGGAGAAGAAAAAATTTCCCCGACGAAAAAAAGGGAAATAAGGGAAATAAAGGCGGTGTCGGCGCTGACAAATTTATTCAAGCCGGCGGTTTCCGCTTTTAAAAAATTCGGGAAGAACCTGAAAATAAGCAAAGGCCCGGAAGAAAAACCGAGCCGGGAACAGCCCCCGGCGAAGGAAAAGGAAATCAGCCCCCGGCAGGGAGAGGCGGGGAAAGAAACCGTTTCCCAACCCGTTAAAGCCGAAGAGAAAAAAGAAAACAACGGCGGAGAAACTTTAGAAACCAATTTAATAAAGGATGAAGTTACCATTTTTTTTGACTGGCAGAAAAATATTTCCCTCCTTCTTATTTATATGGTTTTGGCCGCTTTAGCCGTGGGGGCCGCCTATGGCTGGTTATCCTGGCGGGGGAGCCAAAAGAGCAAAGAAAGCCGGTATTTTGTTGAGCAGTTTTCCGAGTTAGACAAAGAAATAGCAAAAATTGAGGAAGAAGCGAAAAAAGTTTTAGTTTTTAAGAAAAAATTAAATTTGGCCAGTTCTTTGTTGGACCAGCATGTTTATTGGACTAATTTTTTCGGTTTTTTGGAAGAGAATACTTTAACCGACGTTTATTATTCCGACTTTTCGGGAGATAATAAGGGCAAATACAATCTTTCCGCCAGCGCTAAAAGTTTCAGCGCCATCCAGGCCCAGGTGAAAAGGCTTCTTGCCAGCGAATATGTTTCCGTGGTTAGCGTTAATCAGGCAGGGATTTC
The DNA here is from genome assembly GCA_028711655.1 of Patescibacteria group bacterium. Taxonomy (NCBI): domain Bacteria; species Patescibacteria group bacterium. Next base: position 6,756 of record JAQTRU010000036.1, on the reverse strand, counting down.
CACGGGAGGAAACAAGGCGGGTGACATTGACGGGGTCGCCTTTGATTTGAAATTGGTCATAGATCCGTCTATTTTCACTTCGGTTCAATAAAACCGCCATTATCCATCGGGCAAATATTTTTTAACCTATGGACAACGAGAAAAACGGCAAAAAAGCCCAAACTAGGCAAAAGATAAATGTTTTTTTGGTCAGATACTTTAAGTGGCTGGTCATCTTTTTCGTGTTGGTGGTTTTGGTTCTGGGTTATTTTATTTTGCTTAAACCGAAATACAAAGAGATTGCCCGGCTAACCAAGGATGGCCGGTCGGGCGAGGAAAGGGAATATTTGGAGAGGCAGGAGCATTTGGATGATTTGAAGAAATTAATCTCGGTTTTTAGAAGCGTTAAAACAAGCGAAATAAATAAGATTGATTATATTTTGAAGAGAAAAGATGTGCCGGAGGAATTATTTGGCCAGGTGGAGGCGATCGCCAGAAAGAACGGCCTATTTTTGAAATCATTGAAAATTGAGTCCGGAGAAGAAAGCCAAAGCGGCGGCCAGAAAATAAGCCGGGAAGTAACGGAGGAAAAAGCGGCCGGATCTTTGCCGCCGGAAATCGGGAGGATAAAAGTTACTTTTGAGGTTTTGGGAGTTGACTATTTCGGCCTGAAAAGTTTTTTAACCTCAATAGAGAATAATTTGATGCTCATGGATGTGGTTAGCGTGGATTTTAACCCCGGAGACGAATCGGTTCAGCTGGTTTTTTATACTTATTATTTGAAAGAATAAGCCCCGCGTTTTTAAATGCCCGCCAGTTTCAGTTGCGGAGACAAAAAGTTAATTTAAATTTTTTCGGCGGGAGTTCTCTTCCCGCGGAAAAGCGCGGGATAAAAATATGTTAGCCCCCAAAAAAATAGAAAAAAACAAATTAATAATATATATAGCCGTTATCGCTTTTATGGTTATGGGGACGGGATTTTTTATTTATAAAAATTATTCCTTAACCGCGGCCAAAAAGTCGGCGAATATTGAATTGCCGGCAGAGATGGATTGGCGGGAAGGCGACAGTTCAGAGGGTTTTTTTGAGGAAACCGGGCCGGAAGAAGCCGTCGGTTCCGGAGAAGGAAGCGGGGAAAATTTAGAAATTAAAGATCCGGACAAGGAAAAGGAACTGCTTGATTTGGGCTTGTTGTCTGAAGCAAAATTCAAAAAGTTAAGGGAAAACATCGTAGAGGAAGAAAATTTTGAGGCCGGGAAGAGCAATCCCTTTACTTCCGATTAAAATAATAAAATAATAAGATAATAAAATAAAATGGAAATATAAAACTACCCAGATTTTTGAAGTTTTTATATTATTTTATTGTTTAAAATATGGGCAGACAGGAGGATTTTTTAAAACTATTAAAAGAAAGCAAAAACCTTAGCGAAAGCAGCCTATTGGAAATAAAGGGGAAAGCTGACGCCGCCGGGAAAAAAATAGAAGATGTTTTAGTCGCGGAAAAATTGATTGATTCCGAGGAAATGGCGCAAATCAAGGCGAAAGTTTACGGCCTTCCCTATCAGAATCTCCTTGACAGAGAGGTGAGCAACGAGGTGATTAACATCATTTCTTTCGAAGCGGCGGAAAATTACAAGATTATTTGTTTTGACAAGAGCGGCAATAAAATAAAAGTCGGTTTAACGGATCCGGAAAATTTTAAGGCGATGGAGGCGGTTAATTTTTTAGCCAAAGAAGAAAAATTTCGGGTAGAGTATTATCTGATTTCCGGGCCGAGTTTTGATAAAGTTTTTAAACAGTACCGTAATTTGAAAAGCGAAATCGGCAAAGCTCTGGAGACCCATGCCAAGGAGGAAGAGGGCGCGCGCAAAAAGGCGAAAGAAAGCGGGGTAGACCTGGAAGAGGTTATAAAAAGCGCGCCGGTGGCCAAAATCGTTTCTGTTATAATCAGGCATGCCGTGGAAGGCAGGGCCAGCGACATCCATATTGAGCCCACCCAAACAGAGAGCCGAGTCCGCTATCGGATAGACGGCGTTCTTCACACCTCTTTGGTTCTGCCCAGAGATATCCACAACGCCATTGTGGCCAGGGTTAAAGTAATGGCCAATTTAAAATTAGACGAAACCAGGCTTCCCCAGGACGGTCGGATAAATATAGAAATGGGGGAAAAGAAGATTGATTTTCGAGTTTCAGTTATGCCCCTAATTGATGAGGAAAAAGTCGTGATGAGAATATTGGATACCACCACCGGCGCCCCGACCCTGGAAGAATTGGGATTTGACGGCCGGGCCTTAAGGATTATAAAAGAAAATATAAAGAAAACCACCGGCATGCTCTTGGTTACCGGTCCGACCGGATCTGGAAAATCCACCACTTTGTTCGCTATTTTAAATATGCTTAACAAGGAGGGAGTTAATATTTACACCCTGGAAGACCCGGTAGAATATTTTATAAAAGGCATTAACCAGTCCCAAACCAGGCCGGAAATCGGTTTTAGTTTTGCCAACGGGCTACGCTCTTTGTTGCGCCAAGACCCCGATATTATAATGGTTGGGGAAATAAGAGACAACGAAACGGCCGAATTGGCGATTCACGCCAGCTTAACCGGACACTTCGTTTTGTCCACTCTCCACACCAATGATGCCGTGGGGGCTGTGGCCAGGATGCTGGACATGAAAGTGGAACCGTTCCTCTTGGGCTCGACCCTTAACGTGATAATCGCCCAAAGGCTGGCTAGAAAAATTTGCCCGCATTGCAAAAAAGAGGAAAAGCTTCCCGAAGATATTTTGGCTGATATGGAAAACGAGATGAAAAAAATGCCGCAGAACGCGATAAAAGAGCTGGTCAAAGATTTTGTAAGTTTGGATAAAACAGTTTTTTTCAAGGGGGTTGGCTGCCCCCGCTGCGGCAATTCCGGCTATAGCGGCCGCATCGCCATTGTTGAGGCTCTTGATATTAACGACAGGACAAGGGATATAATAATGGACAAAAATAAAATTTTACGTTTTGATAGCACGAAAGAGAGCCAGGACTTTGTCAGTATGAAGCAGGATGGGATTATGAAAGTCCTGCGGGGAGAAACCACTATGGAAGAAGTTTTAAGGGTTATCCAGGATTAACCCGACTTATCTTTTCGCGAGAAGTTTAGCTTTAAAATATATTTTAAAAATATGAAAAACGAAAATTATCAACCAGGCAGTTCGCCCAAAATTAAGATTTTGTTAGTGGAGGATGATTCTTTTTTGTTGAGCATGTATAACACGAAATTTGAAACGGAAAATTTTAAAGTAATAACAGCTGAAGACGGAGAAAAAGGGGTAAAGCTGGCCATAAAGGAGCTCCCGGATATAATTTTGTTGGATGTAATGCTTCCCCGGATGGATGGCTTTGAGGTTTTGAAAACCTTAAAAGCGGATAAGAAGACCCGCGATATCCCCGTGATTTTGCTTACTAATTTGAGCCAGAAAGAAAGGGTAAAAGAGGGGCTTTCCATGGGAGCGGATGATTATTTGATAAAGGCCCATTTCATGCCCTCGGAAGTGGTTGAAAAAATTAAAAAACTGACAAATAAGTAGTATAATTCAAATCTACAAATTCATTCAAATGCTTCAAATGTTTTTGCGGGAAGTGGAGGCGTTATGAATATTCGAAGCATTTGAATATTACTATATTATTTGAATTATTATGGAAGTGCCATCTATTTTTTTAAACAGAATACTGGCGGAAGCGGCCAAAAGAAGGGCTTCCAGCCTTCATTTTTCCGTTGGCAGCCAACCAATAGCCAGAATTGATGATAAATTAATTCCCCTGGAAAAGGAAAGCATTTTGACTTCGGAGTTATTGAACAAAATCATCGGTTCTTTTGTTGGTGAAGATGAAGCCAAGCGTTTGCAAGAGGAGAGGGAAATAGTGGTGGTAAAAAATTTTGCCGGCGATTTCCGTTTTCGGGTAAATATTTTTTACCAAAAAGATTTGCCGACCATTTCTTTTAACTATATTCCGGCTGTTACCAGGAGCCTGGAAGACCTGAAATTGCCCGCCGCGTTCAAAGAAAAGATCAATCTAAACTCCGGGCTGTTAATCGTGGCCGGGCCCAACGGCTCCGGAAAGACTTCAACGGTGGCTGCTTTTATAGAAGATTTGAACCAAAGGGAGAAAAAATATGTTATTACCCTGGAAGACCCGATTGAATATTTATTCCTCAACAAGAAAAGCGTTATTGAACAAAGGCAAATCGGCCGAGATGTGAAGTCCTATACGGCCGGCCTGAAGCATTGCCTGGACGAGGATGTTGATTTAGTTTACGTTGATGAGATGAAAAAAGAGTTTGCCGCCGCCATTCCCCTTGTCTTGCAGCTGGCGGCCGGAAATTCTTTGGTTCTTCTGGAGATGAATGCGGTTAATTCAATAAGGGTGATAGAAAAAATTTTAGACGCGGCCAGAACAACAATTTCCCCGGAAGCGGCCCGTTTCAGCTTAGCCGATGTTTTGGTCGGTATTGTTACCCAAAAATTAATTCCCCGTCTGGGCGGAGGTTTGGCTTTGGCCAGCGAGGTTTTGATTATAAATCCGGCCATTAAATCTTTGATCAGGGAAGGCAAAATTTATCAAACAGAAAGCATTATTCAGACTTCCCGGGAAGAAGGCATGATCAGTATGGAGAAATCCATTGATGATTTACTGAAAAAAGGGGAGGTTTCCCAGGAAGAAGCAAAAAAAATAAAACCAAATATTTAATAAAAACTACGAATTGGATTTATATTTATGGCGATTTTTAAGTTTAAAGCTTTAAATTCCGAGGGAAAGAAGGTGGATGGCCTTATAGACGCGGCTAATGAAAAATTTGCCGCGGAAACTTTGCAAGAAAGGGGTCTTTCCATTATTTCCATAAAAAAACATTCGGAAGGCAGGAGAGAATCAAGGTTTTTGTCTGTTTTGGACAGGGTCAAGACCAAAGATTTGGTAATTTTTTCCCGCCAATTTTCTGTTATGATTTCCGCTAATGTCGCCCTGGTGCAGGCTTTGAGGATTTTGATTGAGCAGACGGAGAATATCACCCTGAAGATGATTGTTTCCGAAATGGCCGATGAGGTGGACGGCGGGTTGCGCCTTTCCGATTCCCTGGCCAAGCGGCCCAAAATTTTTTCCGATTTTTACATCAATGTTGTCAAGTCGGGCGAAACCTCGGGAAAGTTAGACGAAGTTTTGAATTATCTGGCCGATGAAATGGAGAAAGATTATGATATGACAAGCAAAATAAGGGGAGCTATGATTTATCCGATTTTTGTCCTTGTCGGCCTGGGGGTAGTCGGAGTGGTAATGATGGTCTTTGTGGTGCCGAAATTAACCGGTATTTTATCGGAAACCGGAGCGACCCTGCCTCTAGTCACAAGAATTTTAATCGGCACTTCTGATTTTTTAGCGGCTTATTGGTGGCTGCTTGCGGTTGTTTTGGTTATTTTGGCCATTGGCTTAAGATTTTATGTCAAAACGTCAAGGGGTAAAAAACAGTTTGATTTTTTTAGGCTAAAGGTGCCGATTTTCGGCAAATTGTTCCAGAGAATTTATTTGGTCCGTTTTACCCGGTCAATGAATACCTTGATTACGGGCGGGGTAACGATTACCAAGAGCTTAAAAATAACTTCCGAAGTGGTAGGCAACGAGATTTATAAGGATTTAATAGAGAAAACCTCGCAAGCGGTTGAGGCCGGCGATTCCATTTCCGGCGTTTTCGCAGAGAGCGAAGAAATACCGAAAATGGTTTCCCAAATGATGGCTATCGGAGAAAAAACCGGAAAGCTTGATATAATCCTTGCCCGGATAACCGATTTTTATACCAGAGAAATAAATAACGTTGTAGCCAACCTCATGACCCTGATGGAGCCAATAATCATGATAATTATGGGGATAGCCGTCGGCATTATGGTAGCGGCCATAATTTTGCCGATGTATAATTTGGCCAGCCAGTTCTAAATACCCTACGAATTACAAATTTATTACGAATTTACAAATACTAATATGAATTTTATATATATTCGTAAGTTTGTATAGGCTTTATAATTCGTAGAATAAAAATTATGAAACAAAAAAAATTATCAAAATGGTTTACTTCGGCACCAAAATTTGGCTTAGCTCCGCACAAAGGCAGGGGATTTACCCTGATTGAGCTCTTGGTGGTTATCAGTATAATCGGCATTCTGGCTTCTTTTTCGGTCGTTTCCCTTAATAGCGCCAGGGTTAAAGCGCGGGATGCCAAAAGGAAAGCCGATATGACCCAAATGAGAATCGCCATATACCTTTATTATGATGATAATCTGGAATACCCCAAGTGCGGAACCTGGGATGAGGGAGCGGAAGATTTTGGGGCTACGGTCGGTTGTTATAGCGGAACTCTATCTGACAGCCTGATAAGCCAATCCAAACCCTATATGAGCGAATTGCCGGTTGATCCAAAAAACGAGGGAATTTATACCTACCGTTATGTTTCCAATGCCGGCGGCAGCCAATATGTCTTGGCCTACAACGTTGAAGAGAGCGCGCAGGTGCAAATAATCAGAGGTTGGTAGATTTTTTATTGTTGTTTTTTATGGTATAATGTGGATAAGCGCTTCTTTGATATTTAAGATATAATTAAAATTAATAAATTATTCTCCCGGTCGCTATCTTAATCATTGGGACTAAGCTGGCGAATTGAAGGGAAATAAAGAGGGGAGGTGAAATATGAGAAAACAAAGAGGGTTTACTTTAATTGAGTTATTGGTCGTTATCGCCATCATT
>JAQTRU010000035.1 GCA_028711655.1 Patescibacteria group bacterium | reverse complement strand
TAAAATTTTTATTTCAAAAAATATTTTTTAACCTTATAATTTTAATAATTTGGCCAGTTCCTCGGAAAGGGGCCGGTCGGTTCTGTCTAAATCTTCCGGCAGATACCTTAATAAATTTTTTCGAATCAGCAAGGGATTCATTTTTTCCAAAGGGATAGACAGTCTCGGACGCAAAGGGTTGTTAAATTCAAAATATAAATTTTTTATTGCCTGCTTTGGCTTGTAGACGATGGAAAAATTTTTTAAGTCATCATAGTCATGAAATTTTTTTCCCACTATCACCCCTTCTTCGGTTAAAGAGATTTTTATTAAATCCGGTTCCTGGCCGTCGCGCAGGATAATAACAATAGCGGCGATTATGATAATAACGGCAAAGAGAAAATTACCGGAAAAAAAAGAATAAAGAATAAGCGAAAGGCCCAAGATGCCGTAAAAAATATACCAGCCGCCGCCCTTATTAAGTTTGTCGTATTCCGGTACCTGCCAGCCAATATTTTTTAGCTCCGATTCCCTTGATTTTTCTTGATTTTTAGGCATATTTTAAGATTGACAACATTGATTTTATCTTATATATTTATTATAGCACAAAACAAGAAAACACGAAAACATTAAAATACGAAAACAAACGATAGTAATTTTAAATGTTTTTGTGTTTTCGTGTTTTTGTGAATAACGATGGAGAGATGGCTGAGTGGTTGAAAGCAGCACCCTGCTAAGGTGTTGAACCTTAACGGGTTCCGAGGGTTCGAATCCCTCTCTCTCCGCACTTATGGCGAAATGGGGCCTAAAGCCTCATTTCGCCATAAGAGAGGGAAGAGAGTTGAGAGAAGCCTCTCCCCGTTTCGGCACCGAGGAGTCTTCGAATCCCTCTCTCTCCGCCTTCGCGCGCCGTAGCGCGCTTCGGCGGACAAAGTCCGCCAAGCGCGTGAAGGCGTGGTTCGCCTATTATTTTATGTGGTATGCGCATATTTTAGATTGTAAAAACAATAAACTCCACATAGGTTGCGCGGATGATTTAAAGAATAGATTGGAAGGACATAAAAAAGGGCGTGTCATGGCAACAAAAAATATAAGGGTGATAAAATTACGTTGTTATTTTTTTAAAGATAAATACATAGCCTTTAAATTTGAAAAATATCTAAAACCTGGCTCCGGGCGGGCTTTTATCAAGAGGCATTTTGTGTAAAGTAAATTTTTTTGTTATTTATAAATTTTTATACAAATTTATGAAAAAAACGACTTTAATTTTAACTGTAATAATTTGCCTGGTTGCCGGTTATGCTTTGGGCAATTTTTTCCCCTTAAACATTTTTGCCAGAAGCCAATTAAGTAGTCAGTTCAACCTGCCAATTTTAGAAGACAAGGGGATTCAAGGCGATGCTCGGCTGGAAGTAATTCTAAAAATGGATGATGGCCGGCCTTTGAACAATGTGGAAGTTGATGTGGCCGAAGAACCTGGACCGCCGCCGATTGGCGGAGTGGCCATAAGCGATGATAACGGCTTAGCGGTTTTTGATATAAAATCGGGCAATTATTTTATTTTTTTCAACGACAATAACTTCCCGAAAAATGTAAAAAATCCGGAAGCCCAGGCAGTAGAAGTAAAAGCGGGTGAAGTTAACCAAAAAATCATAATCTTGACTATTCAGTAATCGGGAGGGATGCCAGAGCGGTCGAACCCCGAAAATTGTTTCGCAATAACGGGGCAGGCAGGACAGTCTTGTCAGCCAGAGGCTTCATGCCAGAGGCAGACAGGGATTCGCCCTTGGCGGAAAAACTTTACAAATTTAATAGTTTCATATTTTTATATGGAGGGGTGTCTGAGCGGTTTAAGGAGACAGTCTTGAAAACTGTTGACCATGAAAGTGGTCCGCGAGTTCGAATCTCGCCCCCTCCGCTTTCTTACGGGGTCTTGCCAGCCAGAGGCTTCATGCCAGAGGCAGACAGGGATTCGCCCTTGGCGGAAAAACTGTTGGTCCTTCACGGGTTCCCGGGGTTCGAATCCCTGCCCTTCCGCCATATATTGAGTTTGATTTGCGGATGAGCGCTTGTCCGCTTTTGGCGGAAATAATCCCCCGCCATTTTTATCAAAACATATGTCCGTTTCAAAGGTGATTTTAATATCCGGACCGCCCTGTACGGGCAAAACCACCCTAGCCAGGACACTGGCAAAGAATTTTCAGTTGCCGGTTATTAATTGCGATCCGATAAGAGAAATTTTATATGACGCTTTTGGCTGTTTTGATTTAGAAACATTTAATAAAAACAGAAAAGTCAGTTTTTTTCTGATGTTTAAAGTTTTAAAATTATTTCTTGGTTGCGGCCAGAATTTAATAATAGATTCAACTTTTTGGTCAAAGGGGATTAGATTAAGAATACAAAAACTGCAAAAACAGCATAAATTTAAGTGCTTACAAATTAATCTTAAAGCTTCAGGGCAGACACTTTGGGAAAGATATCGGAAAAAAATGTCGTCAAAGCGCAGGCATCCCGGTTATTTAGACCATTTAAGAGAAAAAGAATTAAAGCGAAAAATTATCAGGGGGTTTTCGCCTCCGCCCAAGATAAGAGGCAGGACTTTGGCGATAGATACAACGGATTTTAAGGAAGTTGATTACGGGGAGTTATTAAAAACAATAAAAAAATTTTTAAAAGAATAAATTTTAAAATATTTTCCTAAATAAAAAAACGCCTTGGAAGCGCTTTTTTTGTATAAAAAATTTATTCAAGCCAATATTTTAAGCCGAGCATAATGCCAAGGCCGGCAAGAATAAACAATAATTGGCTTAAAGATTGCCAAGGCCGGGAATCTTTTTTAAGCTCCGGAATCAAATCTGCCGTAGCAATATAAATAAACCCGCCGGCGGTAAAGGGGATAATAAAGGCGGAAAAATTTTCTACTTGCGGACCGATGATTAAAGTAATTAAAGCGCCTAAGACAGCCAGTAAGGCGGAGAAAAAATTAAAAAATAAAGCTCTAGCCCGGGAATAGCCGGCATGGATTAGAACGCCGAAATCCCCGATTTCCTGGGGGATTTCATGGGCGATAACCGCCAAACTTGTTGCCAGCCCCAAAGTCGGGTTGATTAAAAAGGAACCGGCGATAACCAGGCCGTCAATGAAATTATGCAGGCCGTCGCCGACCAAGTTCATCATCCCCAAAGGATGGGGATGGTCCGGCGAAGTTGGGATATGGCAATGCCGCCAGCAGATTATTTTTTCTAAGATGAAAAAAATAATAATCCCGCCCATAGCCATAAGCCAAATAAGCAGCCCCTCGGACTCCTCAATCGCTTCCGGCAGGAGATGGAAAAAACTGTCGCCGAGTAAAGTGCCGGCGGAAAGGCTTACGAAAAACATGGTAATTTTTTTCAGCTTTTCCGGGCTTAAAGCCAGGGACAGAGCGCCAATAAAAGACAAGAGAGAAACGATAGTGACGCTTAAAAGCGTGTAAAGATAGATTTGAGTCATGTTGACAAAATTTAAAATTATTGTTAGTTTAGAAGAAAGTTAGATGGTTCTTTAACGGAGTTATTTCTCATTTTTCGCTTAAGGAGGATAGCGATGGACAAGCTCTGGTTTATTCTCAAGAGGTTTTTCCTTGAGTTGTTCGGGAAACTTTTTTTTGGCTCAAAAGTCGGCGTGGTAAAGATCCCGGCTGGATCTATCGGAAAAATTCTCGGAATCGGCGGCAAATCAATTAATGCCATCAGGAGAATATGCAAAGTTCAGCTTTTTATAAAGGATAATGGGGTTATCTTTATTTTAGCAGAGAATAACGGCCAAGGCGATATAGAGATGGCTAAGAAATGTATTGACTTGCTTGTTAACGGTCCGAAAGTCGGACAGATTTTTAAAGGGAAAGTGAGCCGGATTTTTAACTTCGGGGTCTTCATAGAAATTTTTCCGGGAGTTGAAGGGCTGTTGCATATCAGTAATATGAAGACAAAATTCGTTGCAGGGGGGAGTATCACAGGCATAAAGGAGGGATCTTTTGTCAGTGTTTTTGTGGATTCTTTCTATGCCGAGAGTTCAGATCGGATTAGATTGTCGCAGAGGTTTCCCAAAAGGCCTCGGGCGGAAGATTTTTTTCTTGCCGCCTGATCCAAATAGTATTTTCGTAAAAGTTCGGGATAGTATCTTCCGGACTTTTTTATTTACCCCCTGGCGATTACCAGCCCCCAAACTTCCTGGGCGCCGGCTTGTTTTAGTATTTTAGCGCATTCTTCCAGGGTGGAACAGGTGGTGGCGACATCGTCCAGGAGGATTATCCTTTCATTTTTTAAATTTTCACCCTGCCAGGAAAAGCATCCCCGGATGTTTTCTCTCCGTTTTTCCGCGTCCAGCTTGGCCTGCGGGGTCCGGTGTTTGATGCGAAGCAGGCCGAAAGAAATTTTCAAGTTAAAATGTCCGGCAACAACTTGGGCAATCGCCTTGGTTTGGTTAAATCCCCGCCAGCGCTCTCTTCTCTTGTGCAAAGGCACGGGAACAACCAAACAATCTTCAAAATCAAATATTATTTCCGGCGCTTTTTTTGCCTTGGCAATATCCTCCCGGCCCAGGCCGGTTTTGAGAATATTGGAATTTATCCGGGCTTTATTGATTAAATTGCGTAAAAATAAAACTAAAAATTTTCCCAATATTTTTGCCAGATCTTTGGCAAAATGATATTTCAGATTTTTAATCAGCAGGGCGATAATCCTGTTTTCATAATTTCCCGCCACCCAGACGCCGTCCAGAAAATAGGCGGGGGAGCAGGCGGGACAAAAATTTCCGAAATCATTTGATTTTTTGCAGCCCGGGCAGAATTGGCCGCTTTCCACCGGCAGTTTTCTGAAACATTTTTCGCAAAGCCAGACGCCTTCGGTCCCGCAGCCCAAGCATTCAATCGGGAAAATTAAATCTAAAATAAAATTACGTGAAGACAAGACGTGATTTAGAAAACGTTTTTTATCCATTTTTTATCTGTCATTGCGAGGAAGGAGTCCCGAGTCTTCGGGATGACTGACGAAGCAATCTCTGGTTTTATAAATAAAATAATATTTAAAGCCCGTATGTCTTTTGCTCAACCAGAGATTGCTTCGTCGCTTCGCTCCTCGCAATGACAAGAGGGAGAGTTAAGCTACTTTATTATTAGTTAAAAGAAAAGCCGCCAGTCCGGCTAAAACCAAAAGTCCTGAAATAATGATTAAAATAATTTTCCATTTTTTCTCTTCCGGAGTTAGGTCACCCCATCTTTGCCGGTTTTCTTCCCACTTATCTTTATTTGCTAGGCCGATTATAGTGAAAATCGCTCCCATAGCAGAAAGGGCGTAATTTTTTAAAGGCAGGCCGCAGGCAAGCCAGATTATGCCCATAATAAAAAAGGCGTAATAATCCGGCGGCCTCATTTTCCCCTTATTAATAATTAAGGCCAAAATTAATAATATAACCAAAAGAATAGCGACAGAAATTAAAATCCAAGGTGTTGTTTCCATATAACTTAGTGTTAATTTACAATTTTCGATAATTTCGGCACATCTAGAATTTATTTATTTTTATCCAATAGAATATCTATAATTGTATTTCCCGCATCTTTTAAAAAATATAAAACAGTACCACCAATTATAATTCCAGTCGCTACATTAATAATAAATGCCCAATCAAAGTAATTCATATTTTTATTTTAATAGTAAATGTTTTATTCCTTGCCTCACAGCAGTCTCTGCTAAGGACTGTAGTGAGGCGCCGTATGGAATTTTCTATAAAAATTCAATATATTCCTTTTTTCCGTCAACAGTAACGGGGAACACTTTATCAAGTATTTCTTCGGGTATTTTTGGTTCTCCCTCTCCCACCCAACAAAAATCCAGTTCCGCTGCTTTAGGATGGGCGGCTCCTTTTTCCCAACCGGCTTTTTCTAAAAGCTTGTAGTCTTCCGGGGTGGCTTTGTCCATATTTACACTAATGAAAGCATCTTTTTTGCGCTCCGGATTAGTTGGTCCTCCTTCTGGCGATATTGGCATATTTTTTAATAACTGCCATCAGGTTCAGTTACTAGTTAAATTATTAATAAATTATCAAGTAATATTTCAGCTAACGTTTCGGTGTATACGATGCCCCGCATCTTGCGGGGTATGGGTGGAGGTCCCGAAGCCCAAAACACCTATATACTTTTGATATGATGAGTTATTTTTTCAATAAATACCTCATAGTTATTTAATATTATTGTATTGCCGAATACGCTGGTTACGTTGGTTGATGTTTGTATTGGAGAATCAGGTATTTGGTTTAAGTAATATTTTTTATATTTTGTTTTTGTTGTAATCGTGGAATGATCACAATTCGGAAATTTTATTATGAGCAGTAGAGTTTTAACAGGTGTATGAAAAAAATTATTAGTATTGTCTTTGGACAATGCGATGTATTTATCAATATTGTGAGTAGTAAGTTTTTCCCATTTTGTGATTACGCCCTTTCTCAAAATAATTATTTGAATTTTGAGAATAATTGTTCATTACAAATTTTACACCAATACCGGCTAAATCATCTCCGTCTTTTGAAATTAATATGTCAACAGTTTTTCCCATATATCTTCCATTAAGTTTTCCTTCTTTGCCGTCTCCCACCCCAAGTGATTTAATCTTATATTTATCACCCAGCCTGTCTTTTATGTCTTTTGCAATTGCACCATGTAATACGATTAGTTTTTTATTACTTCTCGAGTGTGTTTTAAGGAATTTTAAAAAAGATTGTTTTACTGTTTGTAGAAATTGGTTATTGGTCATAATATTGTAAATTAAAATAATGCTGGTTGAGATTTATGAAATTGGGGATGAACGAAGTCCTTCAAAAAGCTTTTTGCGTATGATTTATACCCTCCGCGATAGCTTTTTGAAACCGAATTGATATATTCTTCCATTAAATTTGAATTTAGCGCCTCGCATAATTCATAAAGATCGGTGTCGTTTTTCGGTTTAACGCAATATCCTGCATAAAAACTGGTTTTTTCATCTTCAATTACGTAAAATCGAGGCGTAAGATTCATGGTGCTGGTAATAATTTTCTTGCCGAAACTTGTTTTAAGTCCCTGATTTCTTCCGAAAGCGTAAAATTCTTCATAATTTTTACCGCCGCCCTTATCTCTTGTTTCTAAAATATTGCGTTTTTGCAGAAAATATTTATACGCCTCGGGGTAATTTTTTTGAAAAATATTTTTAGGAATTATTTTTTCATTTTTATACGGAAAAATCAGAAAAAGATTTTGATTTTTCCCTTTGTAAGTTGATGCTTTAATGATTGGAACGCATAAATCTTTTTCAATTTTGAAATTATCAAAATAAAAATAATCTCTATCATTTTTATCTGGTGAAAAAACATAGGCGTCATCTTTCAGAGTAGCTATTCCGTAATGAATATTGGCGACCTCCTGAAGCGTGGAATATTTTTTATTAAGCTTAACGATTTTATCTAAATATTTTTCATCAAAAAATTCCCACCTTTCCGATCGCATGTGTTGAGCTGAAATTTTTTTATACTCTAAATTGTTAAAATCGCTTTTAAAATTTTCTGCGTATAAAAAATTTTCGGTTTTTTCATTTTGCAAAAATGTAATTGCCGTATAAGCGGTCGCGTCTTTAAACACTTGGTAGTGGTCAAAGTTTATTATTTTTGTTAAATGCGGAAGTATTAAATTGCGCAAATTTTTTCCTGCCGCCGAATGAAAATGAGAGTTTGGCGTAATAAAAGCGATTTTGCCGCTTTTATTTAATAATCTTAACGCTTGTTCAAAAAAACAAAAATATAAATCAATTGATCCATTTGAGGCGGTGATATAATTTTTTTGCAACTGTTCTTTTCTTCCGTTTAAATTTTGTATGCGGACATAAGGAGGGTTGCCGATTATGAAATCAAATTTTTCATCAAATTTATGGAAACAAAAATCATCAGCTATCGCGTTATATTTTTTGATTTTTATTTTTGATAATTTTTGTAATTTTTGTTTTGTTTTTTCTGTATATTCTTCCGATATGTCGGTAAAATAAATATTATCTTCAATTACTTTCTCTATTTTTTTTCCTGATAATTTTGAGAATTTTTGAGCCGCAATAACCGTAAAAACTCCTTCGCCGCAACCAGCGTCTAAAATTCTTTCATTACCGCTGATTTTATAACTATTAAATACTTCTTCAACCATAAAACCAGCCACCCATTCGGGAGTAAAAACAACACCATTTTCTTTTTTGATAGTTGTATTCATATCTGCCTATATTATAGCGTATTTTAACATAAAATAAAAATCGTCTTTTTTGCGATTTCATGAGCAAAAAAGACACCTTATACCCCTCTTTAATTAAATGAAAAAGAAATTTGAAAATTTTTTAAAACAATTGGGCGATAGCCCAAAAAAGAAAAGGAATATTTCAGCTAACGAATACCGATATCAGAAGTCCCGATGCCCGAAGGGTTCGGGATTTGGGAGAGGGGCGAGCCGAGCCCCGAACCTGATATCGTGTTGTTGTACGACCCGAAGACTCAAATTTTTATACCTTATTAAAATTAATATTTATAAAAATTTGAGGGTGAGAGCGCAGCGCGGCAAGGATTTCCTTTAGATGTGCGTGAAAAGAAATACTGATTTTAATATATATTAAAATACTGATTTCCCGTGAGTTTTTGAAAAGCAAATCCGCAGAGTAAATTTTTTATCTCGTTTTAATAACTCTAGATCTTTTCTGAAAAAAAAGAAAATTTGATTTTTTTCGTTTTGGGCTTCGGGAAGAGGGGAATTAAAGGGGTGAATTCCCGAAGCCCAAAACTCCATATTTTTTTATTCAAATTTAGATTGCATTTTTTTGCGAAACTCTAAGCATTTAACTACTAATCCTAGAAAGGCCTTGTATTGTTCTATTAGATAGTCATATCTATCGAGTTTGAATTGATTATTTCCGAATTCTAAATTAATTTCTCCGACCAAGATATTTAATTCTTTATTAATTTCTTTTATCTTTTGGATATCTTCTTCAATCAGCCTGGTGCCCCAAAATCCCGCATTATCTTTGTCCCTGTCAGAATGTGCGATAAGGTTATTTCTACTATCCGATAGGCCGGCGTCATCAATCGTTTTTTTAATATGTATAGCCTTATTATTAAAAGAGCTTTTTTTATTAACGCATGTGATATTTTTTATTATATTTGGAATTGAATTTTTATTACCACCGGATTCAAGTATTTTGTATATCCGCAAAACGACATCATCTGAATATAAGGTTAAAACATCTAGTAACCAAATTGTACCAATAGTTTTAGCTTGCTGATTTAAGTCTTCTATTATTTCTAAATTAGTGTTTATTATTCTGATGTTTTGATTTAGTAATTCAAGATAGGATTGTTTTATTACACTTTTCATAATTTATTGAATTTCGCCAACATCAATTTTTCTGATGTCGCTGTTAGTAATACCCAATCCAAATTCGCGCATAATACTAAAAGCGTCTGCTGGACGATTAAGGTAATATCCTTTTAAATTAATTGGATTGATATAATACGCTTCGCCGTTTTGCTCAACGTCCAATAAAATTTTTCCAGACAATCTGCTGGGAAATTTTGAATTAAGATAGCTTGTTAGTTCGCTGTGTTTGATTCCTAGACCTAAATTCCGCATAATAGTAAAAGCGTCTGCGGGGCGGCCTAAATAATATTTTTTCTTATCGTCTGGAAAAACATACCAGCCTTCGCCATTTTTTTCAACTTGAAGCAAAATATTGCCGCTAACTCTTTGTGATAGGGCATTATCTATTTTAGTAATTAAGGATTTTTCATCCTCTATGACATTATTGCTTTCTGTTTCGATTTTAACATTCTCTTCGTCTCCGGTTATATATAAACCCAAAGAATCAATCGTGCTTAAATCCATATCCTCCAACATAGCCGAAACTCTGGAATAATTATTATTGTTTGTGCTGTAATTATATGCTATGGAGTTGTTGAGCCAGCTATTAATTTTATTTACGGACAATAAATATCCCAATGAATTTAAGCTGCCTTTAACTACAGCAGTAGGAATGCCAATAAAAGTACCATTTTTTAAATAAGCACCGCCGCCTGAATTGCCGTGTTCAATTATCGCAGTTGTTTTTAAATAATTACCATCCACTCCGCTAAAATCTCCGCTGGTGTAAGTAATTTTAGTTCCGAATTTCGCCGGATAACCATAAGTAGTAAGTATTTCTCCTAGCTGAATATTACTACTATTACTTTGCGAGATATTTACCGAGGTTAATGTTTTATTGCTCGGATTTCTCATTTTTAAAACCGCAACATCTGCGTCGCTTGATACTTTATATATATCAGCTATTTGCCGGTCGCCGAAATACGGCTCATCGTCATAATCGTCAATAAACCCAACCCAGCAACCGGCCGTGCCGTCAACAACATGTTTATTGGTTAAAATCAAACCGGTTGAATTTATAACCGTGCCGGATCCTTGGCTCGCCATAGTGTTGCTTACCGGACAAACTAATTTCACAGTAGCTTTAACTATCGTATTTTGATTGACAACAATATCGGAATCCGATGGTGGCGTTTGATAATTTTGCTGAGGCGCTTCGCAATATTGCGAAGTTGCCGGAGCCGCCGTTTCCGCGGACGGGCAGTCATAACTTCGGCTGCAGCTTCTCGTTTGGACTCCTTGCGGCGAGCAAGTTCCCCAATTGCCGCAGTTCCAAGTATCTGCAGAACAAGCAGGAGTGTAAGTGCAGGATTGAGATGTGACTGGCGATTGCGTTCCGCCTTCGCAGTTTGAGGTTTTATTGCAAGATCGCGATTGTGTACCATTTGAGGAACATGTGCTCCAAGAACCGCAGGACCAACTAGATGAGGTACATTCCGGTATGTAGGTACAAGATTGAGAGGTGCCCGGAGCTGAAATGCCACCGCGACAATCTGAAACCTTATCACAAGTTCTAGTTTGTTGACCATTAGGGGAACAAGAATTCCAGCTTGTGCAAGACCAATTTAGAGATGTGCAAGTGGGCCAACAATCTCTTTCTGTTTCTGGAGAAATTCCCTCTACGCCATTACAATCATATGATAAGGAACAGGTTCTTCTCTGAAAGCCAGTCTCAGAGCAAACATTCCAGTCAGTACACTGCCATTCGTCAACACACGCTAATGACCATGAAGAATCTGCTATATTTTCAGCACAAATACTAACGTCTAAACCATTCTCAGATATCGCATTAAGATCTTTAGGCACAACAAATATATATCCCGAACTCATAATGCCTTGCCTAAATTGTTCAGTGTCGCCCCGTGTACTATTGCCAGGATTGCCTGACATATTAAGGTGATACTCTATTTTATTGTCACTCCAAGACCTAATGTTATCACCTAAACCTGGACTTTCAATAAATGCCAGCTCGTTTGTAGGGTCAACAAAATAAATAGAACCAAGGTTTTCACCAAAACCACTGCCATTAATTGTAATAACATTGAAAGGTAAAATTTTAGTTGGAGAAATTGAATCGATTTTCCCGTAACTTACATCGCATTCCCAACTTTTTGTGAGATTATAATAACTGCCAGCTACCACATTATTTAGATTGCCTATAAACATTAAAAATAATATAGTTATAAATAGATATACTTTTCTCATATATTTTATTTTTAATTAAAATAATTATTTTAAAGAAATTATAAGCGCAATAAATGATATAATCGTAGTTATTATCAAAACTGCTGTCGCAATAGTTTGGTTTTTATACGCAGAAAGTTGCATAGCTTCCGCAGCAGTTAAAATTAGACCGCATTTTTTACATTGAAAAACTGCGGGGTCAATCTCTCCTCCGTGCCCTTTATTTGTGTTTGGGCTAGCTTCTCTCATTACCGTCCATTTATGATAGCATTTATCTCTATTTTTATTTTTATCACTCATTTTGATTGATTATAAAATTATTAATAAATCGTCTTCGCAGCGGAGCGGAGAAGACACAATATTTCCCCTTTTAAAATAAATAAAAAATCAAATTTTCGTCGTGTTAATCCGCAAGTACTCTAATATTAGTATAGATAAAAAATTTATTTCGCACAACGTTCGCGTGTATGAGAAGTTTCGCCGACTTCCTTATTTTTTATCAATAGAGGAGGCGAAATTTGGGTGAATGAAAAAGTGCAACCTTTGAAAATTATTTAACGCACTTTTTCTTGAACCTCA
>JAQTRU010000034.1 GCA_028711655.1 Patescibacteria group bacterium | reverse complement strand
GCCAATGTTATTATTACCACCGCGTCCCGGGAAAACGTTTTAATCATGCCGTCCCGGGCGGTAATAGAAAAAAATAACGGTGAAAGATACGTAAGGATTTTGGTTGGCAAAACAGTCGTTGAGGAGCCGGTAAAAATCGGTCTGCGGGGCGACGGAGGCATGGTTGAAGTTTTGTCCGGAGTTAAAGAGGGCGATCAGGTTATAACTTTTATAAAAAACGGAAAATAAAATTTAACGGTAATTTTTAACAAGGAATATAAAAAAATGTCAGTTCCATTGATTCAGGCAAAAGATCTAAAAAAAGAATACCGGACAGATGAGGTCGTGACCAAGGTTTTGCACGGCCTTTCTTTTAATATTTCCAAAGGCGAATTCGTGGCGATTATGGGCCCTTCGGGATCGGGGAAATCCACTTTAATGCATATTTTAGGTTTGCTTGACCGGGCAACAAGCGGGACCTATGAATTGGAAGGGGAGAATGTAAACGACTTAAGCGACGATGAATTAGCCGGCTTGCGCAATAAAAAAATCGGTTTTGTCTTCCAATCGTTTAATCTGCTTCCCCGAACGACTGTTTTGGATAATGTGAAGTTGCCTTTGGCCTATTCCGAGAATAAAAATAATCCGAATAAAAAAGCCAAGCAAGTTTTAGAAAGCGTGGGTTTGGGCCATCGGTTAGATTATTTTACCAACCAGATTTCCGGCGGGGAAAAACAAAGAGTGGCCATTGCCCGGGCTTTGGTTAATAACCCTTCCGTGGTTTTTGCCGACGAGCCGACCGGAAATTTAGATTCTAAATCAGGCGTCCAGGTTATGGAAATCCTGCAGAAGCTTAATGATGCCGGCAATACTATAATTTTAGTCACCCATGAAACCTATACGGCCGAGCATGCTGATAGAATTATAAGAATAAAAGACGGATTAATTGTTGATGATTATGGCGTGTCTAATAAAAGATTGGCTCATGATGGGGAGATATTGAAATAAAAAATAAAAAGAGAGCCTGTGCAGACACAGGCTCCTTAGTTCATTCGAAAAGAGATTCAATGGACGACTTTGAGGCCTTTTACCTCAAGTTCGTTATAATATTCATCCGTAACCCTTTGGCAGACTTCAGCGTCTTGGAACATTGACCAAGCTGACATATAGTCTATTTCGACATAGCTGTTTCCCAGGAAGGATTCGAAATCTTCCCTCGGATTGCCGCTTGTCAGGGGAACGCCCGCGACTTCGGTCAACGGCTCGCCTTGACTAATCTTTATACCTTTTGGTAATTTCTGATCCGTGGCGAAAATTGAACATTTCTCTGTTTCATTAAGTGAATAATAGGCGCATTCCATTTGGATAAAACAGAGATAGGTCTGATACCACAGGATTTCTCTCTCACCCTGATCACCGGGGAGAATTTCTTCATTTTGAGCTTGGTACTCAGTTAAGAAGCCGAGAAACTGTTTTATTTTTTCAGCTCTGATCGTATCCGGCGCGGATGGTACCTGGGAAATTACGCCGGAATTATCTGCGTTCTCGATAGCCGGCTTCTGGGAATGTGATAAGAATAAGAAGCCGATTATGGCTATGGCAAGCAGAGCAACTACCGCTACCACATGGACTCTTTGCTTTTTCATGTACCCCTCCTTTTATGGGTGTTGTAATACTGAGAGCAATTTTCTTAATTAAATATAAACATAAAAATTTGAAAATGTCAATACTTTAGGTATATTTACATTTAATTATAAAACTTATTTAATTTTAGATTATTAGTTAAGCGCCTAAATGATAACTATTATTAGACAATGTATCCGTAACTCTA
The DNA here is from genome assembly GCA_028711655.1 of Patescibacteria group bacterium. Classification (NCBI taxonomy): domain Bacteria; species Patescibacteria group bacterium. The sequence goes on along the minus strand of JAQTRU010000034.1, from coordinate 10,431 downwards.
CCACTTCGCTTCTAGCTAATAAGGTTAGAAGTTTTTTGACTATGCTCGGAATTATAATTGGTGTCGGGGCGGTTATTATTATTATGGCGGTCGGAGCCGGAGCCCAAAGTTTGATTTTGGCCCAGGTTAAAAGTCTGGGCACGAATATAATCGGTGTTTTGCCGGGTAAGGCCGAAAATGAAGGCCCGCCGGCTTCAGTCATGGGTATAGTTATTACGACTCTCACCTATGAAGACGCCGTTGCCCTGGGAGATAAAAGGAATGCTCCTCACCTTTCTGGAGTGGTGGCTTATTCCAACGGCGTGGGCTCGGCCAGCTGGGGTTCCAATAATTATGATACCAATCTAAGCGGTTGTACGGCCGGGATGATGGAGGTGGAAGGAGGAAGAATAGAAAAAGGCCGTTTTTTTTCCAAGGAAGAAGAAAAAAATTTGGCCAAAGCGGCGGTTTTGGGCCATACGGTTAAAAACGAACTTTTCGGCGAATCTGACGCGGTTGGGCAAAGAATAAAAATAAAAAAACACACCTTTGAAGTGATCGGGGTTATGGCGGAAAGAGGAACGGTCGCTTTTCAGGATTATGATGATCAAATTTTTTTGCCTATCCGGACAATGCAAAAGTTGATATTGGGAGTTAATCATATTAATATGATTAGGGCCAAAGTTGATTATGAAGAAAATATTGCCGAAGCCATGGAAGAAGTAAAAATTACTTTGCGGGAAAGGCATAATATTGCCGACGCAAGCGGCGCAAGCGACGATTTTACAGTCAGAAGTGCGGCTCAAGCTCTGGATATGGTAAAAATGATTACCGACGCTTTACGTTATTTTTTGGCGGCCATGGCGGCCTTGTCTTTGGTTGTGGGCGGGATTGGAATTATGAATATAATGCTTGTAAGCGTTACGGAAAGGACGCGAGAGATTGGTTTGCGCAAAGCGGTCGGCGCCAGCAATTTTAACATTTTAAGTCAATTTTTAATTGAGTCTATCGCCGTAACTTTTCTTGGCGGGGTCGTTGGCATTATTTTTGGGACTGTTATATCTTTTTTAATTTCAGTTATAGCCAATTTTTTGGGTTACGACTGGGAATTTTCCGTTTCTTTGGTTTCCATTCTTTTGGCTGTTGGGGTTTCGTCTTTGGTTGGTTTGATTTTCGGTTTGTATCCGGCCCGTAAGGCGGCGCGTCTGGAACCGGTGGAAGCTTTGCGGTACGAATAATATGTAACGATTAAGATTTTAAGACTATTTTAGAAATTCTAAATCCTAAACTCTAAACTCTAAACAAATTCAAAATTCAAATTAACAAATTTTTTAAACAAGTATTTTGAACATTTGAATTTTAGAAATTGAAATTTGTTTAGGATTTAGGATTTAGTGCTTAGGATTTTATTTTTCAATCTAATTAATATATTAAAATATTTTTAATAAGCAAGGAATAGATGAATATTGTTAATACAACCAAAATCGCTTGGCAGGCGGTGCACGCCAATAAAGTAAGGACTGGCCTGACGGTTTTAGGCATGGTTATCGGAATTGCCAGCGTAATTATTGTTTTTTCCGCGGGAGCCGGCATAAACAACCTGATCCTGGGGGAAGTGGAATCTTTCGGCGGCTCCGATATGATTGAAGTGGAAATAAAGGTGCCAAGCACAAAAAAGGGGATGGCGGCCGAAACCCAATCAGCCTCCAATTTAGCCACGGGGGTGCAAATCACAACTTTGACTTTGGATGATATGGAAGATATTAATAAATTGCCTAATATAGAAAGTGGTTATGCCGGCATAATGGGGCAGGAACTGGTAAGTTACGGCAGCGAGTTTAAGAAAGTTTTTTTGTTCGGCGCGACATCCAGTTTTATTGATATAGATAAAAGCGAAATTGATCTTGGCCGGTTTTTTACCGAAGCCGAAGATAAATCTTTGGCGCCGGTGGCGGTTTTGGGCAGCAAAATAAAGGAAAAGTTATTCGGCAATTCCGACCCCATCGGCCAGTTTGTTAAAATACGCCAAAAAAAATTCAGGGTTATCGGCGTCCTTAAAGAAAGGGGGGCGGTGATGACCCTGGATTTTGACGATTTTGTTTATGTTCCGGTAAGAACCTTGCAAAAAAGGGTTATGGGTATAGACCATGTTCTTTTTCTTATGCATCGGGTTAAGGACCCTAAATTTATTGATGAAACCGCCGAGGAAATGCGTTATCTCTTGCGGGAAAATCATGACCTTCCCCATCCCACCGAAGAATACGTGAGCTGGATGGGCGCTAGCAAAGATGATTTTCGCGTCGCTTCAATGGTGGAATCAATGGAAATAATGGAAACTGTTACAGGAGCCATTACTTTATTGCTTTTAGCGATTGTGGCGATTTCCTTAGTGGTTGGCGGAGTTGGAATTACAAACATTATGTATGTCATCGTAACCGAAAGGACAAAAGAAATCGGCTTACGCAAAGCGGTTGGGGCGAAATACGAGGATATTATGTGGCAATTTTTGGCAGAATCAATTTTTATTACAATTGCCGGCGGTGTTATCGGGATAATTTTAGGAGTTGGAATTTCTTTGTTTGTTTCTCTTGGGGCCAGTTATTATGGGTGGAATTGGGGATTTACCGTGCCAATCAAGTCTTTTGCGGTTGCTCTCGGATTTTCTTTATTTTTTGGCATAGCTTTCGGCTTGTATCCAGCCCGCAAAGCCGCAAAACTTGAGCCGGTAGAAGCGCTGGGGCATGAGTAAGCGCATAACGCATAGCGGAAGGAATTTATAAGAGATGGATTAAATGTTTTTTAAAATAAAAATGCCACGGGCAATAAGTCCGTGGCTTTTGGTATAAAAAAATAGGCTCGTGCAGAATATACATGAGCCCGTTTTATCTGGAAGTCCTGCCATCTGGTCAGGATCAAAAGGCGAATTATGCTTTCAAAGGGCTGTAGTAGCCACCTTCCCCGCTTCTAGCGTTGATTGTTTTACGCGGTGCATTGGAAAATAATCGCCAGTATTTCCTCGGGCGAAAATTCGTCAAGTTTTTTTTCGAGTCTTTCCAAATTCATTGGTCGGAGAAGGAGATATGGCCAGCGGGGCTGGTTGATACTAAGCATCGTGTACCAACTGGAAAAATCGATTTCTGAAAAAATTATTGTCCTTTCTCTGGTTTTGACAGTTATTGTCCGGCTGAATTCATTGAATTCCACTCGACCATTCATGGCCTTTTCAATTTTTTCCGCCTGGTCTTTGCAGTCGGCAAATGTCCTGGGCAGAACTAGAAAAGGGGACAGGCAGCCTTCCGGTATTTTCGGTATGAACTCCGGGTAAGAGCCTTTATTAATAGAGCTCCATAAAAGGTCAATATACTTTTGTTGACTTATCGGAGTTCCTGGTTTTTGAAACAAGTCGGCCCTGAAACATCTCAAAATTTGAGATGATATTAGGTGTCTCATATCTGCGAATTTAATTCTCGCCTTGGGTTTTACAAGCGCAAACGATTCATCTGATCTTTGGAAAACCATAATACCCCTCCATATGATTTTAGATTTATGTGAAAGATCTTTTTTCGTTTTTATTATTAGGATATTAGCATTTTTTTTATTTTTTGTCAATTTTTAGGCTTGTTAATCCTTGTTGTCTCTGCTATAATTTAGGTATATTTTACTACGAATTCTACGAATTTTAGGAATCCGAATTTAACTACGAATGCTACCTGCCTTGACGGCAGGCGGGTGAATTAAGGTATTCGGATTATAAGTTATAAGGTTTTTTATGTTTAAGCCTTCAAAATCAAATGGTTTGAATCTGGCCGGGGTTTATGAAAAAGCCGAGGATTTAGTCGCCTCGGCGCCATTTATTAAAAGACGGAGGAAAAGGCGGGTAATTTTTAGGGTCTTAAAATATTTATTTTTTTGTTTTCTTGTTCTGGTTTTTTTCGTTATTATTTCCGGTTTTAGCGTTTTTTTTAATTTTCGGCAGGTTTATAGGAGTGTAAACGCGGCCAAGGACAATTTAAGCCAAGCGGTTAATTTAATAAAAGAAGGAAAATTCGCTTCCGCTTCCGTCGCTTCAAAAGAAGCGGAAGAGGATTTTAATTTAGCTTCGCTCCACCTTGAAAGAGCCGGAGACAATTTTTTTATTTCCCGCCTGCCTGTTTCCAAGAGCCAGCTTAATAATTTCCGCTATTTGGTTGGGAGCGGAGAAATTATATCAAAATCGGTTTATCGGGCCGCCGTCATGGGCCAGGAGTTAAATGTTTTGTTTTTAAAACGGTCGGGTTCCAGTTTTTCCGGTTGGCAGCCGGAGGAAAAAAGGGAAATGTTGAAATTAATTTATGAATCCGGCCCGGAGTTGGCCGGATTAAAAGCCAATTTGGATTTGGCTTACCTCAATTTGGATCGAATTGATTACAGGGGAATATTTTGGCTTTTTAAAGATGAGATAAGCAAAATAAAAATTGAGCTTAAAGCTGGCGGCGTTTTGCTCCAGAGGGCCGTAACAATTGCAGAAATTTTGCCTTTTTGGGCCGGTTATCCGAATGAGATCGCCTTTTTGGCGCTTTTGCAGAATAATGATGAATTAAGGCCGACAGGAGGATTTTTGGGAACATATGGAATTTTAGAAATCAAAGACGGAGATATCTCCCGTTTTGACACCCATGACATTTACCATATGGATATGCCAGTCAAAGACAAGATTGATGTCGCCCCCCCCGAGCCTTTGGAAAAATATTTAAAAGTTGACAAATGGTTTATGAGGGATGCTAACTGGTCTCCTGACTGGCCGACCGCCGCTTCGCAGATTGAATGGTTTTACAAAAAAGAAGATTCGCTATTGCCGCCGGCAAACCAAATTAATAATTTTTCCGGAGATTTTTCCGGGATTGTGGCCATAACTCCGAAATTCGTTACAGATCTTTTGGCGATAACCGGACCGATTTTCACCGGCGGAGAGGAATATGATAAAGAAAATTTTCAGCAGTTGTTGCAATATAAAGTGGAAGCCGGGTATATTCAATTAGGCATTCCTTCCTGGCAGAGGAAAGAAGTTGTCGGAGAATTGGTAAAAGAATTAAAGATAAAATTATTTGATTTGCCTTTTTCTTCCTGGCGGCAGATTTTACTTGCCATTTCCGAGAATATTTTGGAAAAAAATATTTTGGTATTTTTGAAAGATCAGCCGGCGCAGAGATCAATAAAAGATTTTGGCGGAGCCGGGGAAATCAAAGAGGCAAAAGGCGATTACTTAATGGTGGTTGACGCCAATTTAGCGGCTTTGAAAACAGACGCTGTTATGAATAAGGGAATTGATTATAAGTTAGAACAAAAAGACGATGGCTTGTTTGTTAAATTAAAAGCTAATTATGCCCATAATGGCGGTTTTGACTGGCGGACAACCAGGTATAGGACCTATACTCGGATTTATGCTCCGGATGGGGCTAAACTGACGAAAGTTGAAATAAACAATGAAGAAAAAAATATGGAAGAAATTGATGTCGCCAGCGAGTTTAATAAAGCTGTTTTTGGCATGTTTATTTCCATTGAGCCTGGCAAGATTGGCAGTTTGTACCTTGAATACAAATTGCCGGATAATTTATGGAAATTGGCCAAAAACGGGAATTACAGCCTGTATATCCAAAAGCAACCCGGCAACAAAGTGGAAAATTTAGCAGTTGACTTAAAGTTCAAAAATAAGGTAAAATCATATAATCCGGCTGGTTTATCTGTAGAAAGGGAATTTGATGGGGGGATAAGATGGAAAACGGATTTAAGGATGGATAAGGGGTTTGAAGTTAATTTCTAATTCCCAATTCACCTAATTTCTAATAAAACCCTAAAATCCAAAGCTCAAATGCCAAATAAATTTCAAATACCAAAATCCCTGCCTGCGCCGACGCTTCGGCAGGCAGGCAAAACTATTTTTGACATTTGGATTTTGCCCGCCCCGCTTCGCTTGGCGAGGCCGGGGGATTTGATTTGTCATTAGGCCTGCCCCACTCGCCTTTAATTTGTTTAAATTAATTTAAGTTGTTTGCTGGATACAGGCGGGTAATTATCAGAAGACTATTTAACGCGAGGCGGGCCGGGAATTTTGACATTTGACATTTTATTAGAAATTAGAAATTGTAATTTAGAAATTTTGACTATGTTTATAAAACGGATAGGCATTGACCTGGGAACAACTTACACCTTAGTTTATCTGCCTCGGCGCGGTATAGTTATTAATGAGCCTTCGGTAGTGGCGATTTCCATGGAAGACAGGAAAATTTTAGCCGTGGGCAATGAAGCCAAGGACATGCTGGGGCGCACTCCGGACACGATTATAGCCCTGAAGCCCCTAAAAGACGGCGTAATCGCCGATTACCGCACGACCGAAGCGATGTTAAGGTATTTTATAAATAAAACTTTGGGCGGAATTCATCTTTTTCGGCCGGAAGTTATGGTTGCGGTGCCGGCCGGAATTTCTTCTACCGAGCGCCGGGCTGTGTCCGAAGCGACAATCGCGGCCGGAGCCAAAGCCGCTTATATAATAAAAGAGCCGATCGCCGCGGCTATCGGAGCCGATATTCCGATTGGCTCGGCTTCCGGGCACATGATTGTTGATATTGGCGGCGGGACGGCGGAAATGGCCGTTATCTCTTTGGGTGGAATTGTCGCTTCCACTTCGGTCCGGGTCGGGGGCAATAAATTTGACGCGGCTATTTTGGAATATATTCGGAGAAAGTATAACTTAGCCGTTGGGGAAAGGACTTCTGAAGAAATAAAAATAAACATCGGTTCCGCCTTATTTTTGGAAGATAAGCTGTCAATGGAAATCAGGGGCCGGGATATCATAACCGGCTTGCCGCGCAGCATCAACGTAACGAGCGATGATGTTACCGAGGCTATTCAGAATGAATTGGAAGCCATTATTTCCGCGGCTAAGAAAGTTTTGCATAAGACGCCGCCGGAACTGGCCGCCGACATAATGGACAAGGGCATGGTTCTATCCGGCGGGAGTTCTTTGTTGAGAAATATTGACCAGCTCTTGTCTCGCACTACCGGCGTGCCGGTTTATGTGGCCGATGAGGCTCTTCTGTGCGTGGCTAAAGGCACAGGGATAGCGCTGGATAATTTAAATAGTTATAAACGCAGTATTCTCGCGACGAAATAATATCCTTGTTTTTGATAAACTCTCAATATTTGCGCTTCAAGTCTGTTTAATTTCCAATTTTAAATTTTTGAAATTTAAAATTGTTTAAAAATTACAAAATTACAAATTTTAGTTATGCTAATTGGCATTGACGCTTCCAGGGCCAATAGGGACCATAAAAGCGGTACCGAGTGGTATTCTTATTATTTGATCAGATGGTTGGCGAAACTGGATGACAAAAATCAATATATTTTATATTCGGACAAACCATTAAAAAACGGCTTGTTGGATTTGACTACCCGGCAACACTTTCCCGATTCTAATCGGAGAGGAGAAATTAAATTTGACAAGAATGGTTATCAGATAATAAAGAGTCCTTATAATAATTTTCGGGCCAAGGTTCTTAATTGGCCCTTTGATTTTTTTTGGACTCTGGGAAGATTAACCTGGGAGATGCTAATCCATAGGCCGGACGCCTTATTTGTGCCGGCCCACACCTTGCCTTTAATTTTTCCGAAAAAGACAATGATTACCATTCATGACATTGCCTTTGAGAAGAATAGGCCTTTCTACAGAGCGGATGATATCGGGCCAGAAAAGAAATTTTTAAGGAATATTATTTGTTTTTTTGTCAGAGCCGCCACCAGAGGGGAATATAGAGCTAATTCTACCGATTATTTGAGATGGTCGACAAGATTCGCCCTGAAGCGCGCCAAAAAAATAATAACCGTATCTAATTTTTCCAAGGATGAAATATTGAAGACTTACAAAACCAGGGAAGAAAAAATAAAGGTGGTTTATAATGGTTATAATAAATTGCTGTATAGAAAGATTAATGACCGGGAAAAAATAAAAAGAATTTTGGATAAATACGGGGTTGAGAGCCCTTTCGTATTATATGTCGGACGCCTGGAAAAGAAGAAAAACACGCCGGCTTTGCTGGAAGCTTTTTGCTTAATGCGCGAGAATAATAAGGATATAAAACACAAGCTGGTTTTGATCGGGGACGCCAGTTTCGGTTATGACGAAGCGAAATATATTATAAGAGAATTTGATTTGGAGCCGGAGATAATTATGCCGGGCTGGGTAGAAGAAGAGGATTTGCCTTTTATCTATAACGCGGCAACCGCCTTTATCTTTCCCACAAAATATGAGGGCTTTGGCATCCCTTTGCTCCAGGCCATGTCTTGCCAAGTGCCGATAGCCGCGTCTTGCCTGCCGGTTTTAAAAGAAGTGGCGGGAGAAGCGGCTCTTTTTTTTGATCCCGACGATGTTAATTCAATAGAAGCGGCCTTAAAGGATATAATAACAGATAATAAGTTAAAGGAAATTTTAATAGAGAAAGGAAAAGAAAGAGTGGAAAATTTTAGTTGGGAAAAATGCGCCCGAGAAACCTTGGAAGAAATAAACAGACTTTAAATATATTTTACTCTCTATCCCTATTTGTGCTATAATAAAGATGTTATTTACCCCGCTAGATAGCATCTTTTATATTGGGTAAATTTTGGGCTTAATGTTTTTTATTTTTTTATTTTCATGTTGTATTTTACGCAAAAGTTATCAGCAATATTTAGCGGGGAGAGAAAGAATTCAAAGTCTTTTTTTATATATTTTTTATGCTTCGTAATTATTTTTTTGTTTTTTTCCGCTTATTCTGTCGGAGGCGCAGGCAAGGAGACGGGTTCGGGTGGATTATTTGAGGAAATAATAGTTAAGTTTAAGGATAGCGACAAGATAGAGGTTGTAAAAATTTTGCCGGAAGAGGATTTTTACGAGATTTTGGAAAAATATAACAGTGACGAGAGGGTTAGTTACGCCGAGCCTAATTATTTTTACCAGATTTCCTCTATCCCCAACGATGCTTATTATGGCAATCAATGGTATCTGGAAAAAATAAAGGCCCCGGCTGCCTGGGAATACGCAAACCAGAGCCCTAATGTGGTTATCGCTATTATAGATTCGGGGATTCAGATAAACCATCCGGATTTAGCCGGCAATATTTGGAGAAATACCAACGAAATTCCGGGCAATGGAATTGATGATGATAAAAACGGTTTTATTGATGATGTTAACGGCTGGGATTTCATAAACAATACGCCCGACCCTTCGCCCAAGTTTGAAGAGGGATTTACCGAGGCGGGAATTTTGCATGGCACAATTGTGGCGGGCATAGCCGGAGCAGTTGGCAATAACGGAATGGGGATAACGGGCATAACCTGGAAAACTTCCATAATGCCTTTGCGGGTTTTAAATGATAAGGGCGAAGGCAGAACGAGCGAGGTTGTTCGGGCGATTGATTATGCCGTTAATAATGGCGCCGACATTATAAATTTGAGTTTTGTTGGTTTTGGCTACAGCCAGTCTTTGCATGAAGCAATAAAAAGAGCTTATAACGCCGGAATAGTCATTGTGGCCGCGGCCGGCAATGAACAGGGAGAGGGGGACGGGTATGATTTGGACCGGACGCCGATGTATCCGGTTTGCCATGACGGTAATAACGGAGAAAATATGATTATCGGCGTGGCCGCCACCGACACTCTTGACCAAAAAACTAATTTTTCCAGCCATGGGTTTAAGTGTGTTGACATCGCCGCTCCTGGAGTAAGCATTTTCAGCACAACGGTTTACGAGCCGGGCAGGGCGCAATTCAACAAATATTACAATGGCTATTGGTCCGGCACTTCAATGGCCACGCCGATGGTTGCCGCCGCCGTTGCTTTAATAGAAGAAGTCAACCCGAAATTAACCCGCCATGAAGTTGTAAACATAATACTTAACAGCGCGGATAATATTAGCCGGCTTAATCCGGGTTTCTTGGGCCAGTTAGGAAAAGGCAGGTTAAACATTGCTTCTGCGATTGAAAAAGCGATTGAAGAACTTAAAAAAGAAAAGGTGAAAATATTAGCGGCTCCTTTTTCAAATTATATCAGCCAGACAAAAATAACTGATTATAACGGAGTGGCGGAAAAAGAGTTTTTTTCTTACGGAGAGAATTTCCGCGGCGGAGTTAACGTGGCGGCCGGCGACATAAATGGCAACGGAGTTGATGAAATTATCGTTGGCGCCGGTCCCGGCGGCGGCCCGCATGTTCGCATTTTTAATTCAGAAGGCTTGGTTTTAGGCCAATTTTTCGCTTATGACAAAAATTTCCGCGGCGGAGTTAACGTGGCGGCCGGCGACATAAATGGCGACGGAGTGGATGAAATTATCGTTGGCGCCGGTCCCGGCGGCGGCCCCCAGGTCAGAATTTTTGACGCTAAAGGCAGAGGTGAGAGCCAATTTTTCGCTTATGACAAAAATTTCCGCGGCAGAGTAAGGGTAGC
>JAQTRU010000033.1 GCA_028711655.1 Patescibacteria group bacterium | reverse complement strand
ATTTTCCTTAAGGCTCTCCTGCCTGCTTACCACATCGTCAATATAAGCCGCTAACTTCGGGTATTGCTCCTTTAAATTTTGCAGGTCAGCCTGCTTTTTATCGCCGGTAAAAAAATACCAGCCGGCGGCGGCAATAATTAAAGCCGCCAAAACAAAAAGAATAATTTTTTTGACCATAAAATTAAGTAATAAAATAATTTTTTCAATTATCTTATTTTATTTTTATTTATATTTATTAATATCTATCCCCTGCTCTCTAAAAAATTTTTCCGCTTCCGGAGCCAATTCCGGCTGCAACTCCACGGCTTTGCTTAGATTGACGACAACTTTCTCCTCATCCCCGATGCCCGCATAAGCCACGGCCAAGCTCGCGTAATATTGGGGATTGTTCGGCTCCTTGGCTATAAGAATCTCATACAAAGAAATAATATTTTCATAATCCTCCACCTCCGCGTAAACATCAATTAAGTACAAAATATTGCCCCTGCCGAAACCCATGCCGAAATTTTTCCCTTTCTCAAGTTCCTGCCGGCCCTTCTCTTTTTGCCCGTCCTGCATCAAAGCCAGCCCCAAAAACCAGCGCGGTTCTTCAAAGTCCGGGTTGCCGGCAACCAATTCTTCCAGGATTTCTATGCTTTCCCGGTTCCGGCCGGCAATCAAATAATTTTTAGCCAGCATCAGGGGGACGCTCTGCCTGGATTTATTAATTTCCCAGGCCTCCTTAAATACTTCTTCCGACCGGAGATAATATTTATTGTCAATATATTCGCCCATAAAGCCGTACAATTGCCCGGCCCAGAAGCGCGCCACATAAGAAGTCGGATATTTCTCGATCTGGTCTTCAAAAATATCAGCCAGGGAAAGAGCCACCGGTTCCAAAGTTTCTTTGTTCAGAATCTGCTTGCCGTCAAAATTACCCAGGTCCTGCGTAAGGAGTATGGCCTGCTCCCATAAAAACGGCGCTTCGGCCGCCAGAACTTCCGGGGCTTTTGTCCGCCATAAATATAAAGATTGGATTTCGGCCGCGTCCGAAACATCGCCCATCAGCACCGAAGCCCTGAAAAAAGAATAATTTTTGTAAACGAAAAAAGGGGTGATGATTATAAAAACCAAAGCGGCCCAGCCGATTATTTTGTAAAAAGCGCGGTGGCCGCAATAACCGGCTTCTGCCCGGGTTGAACCGAAATAAAAGCCGGCAAAAGCCAAAAGCCAAAACCAAAGCTGCAAAGAATTGGCCGACTCAATCCCAAAGCTGTTTTGGACTAAATAAGCGACGGCCGCGCCGATTAAAATTATAAAGCCCAATTTTTCCCGCCCCTCCTCCCGGCTGATTGTTATTTTTATCAGATATAAGAACAGGGTGGCGATAATTCCCAAATAGCTTAAAAAGCCCAAAAAGCCCATAGTGCTCAAAACTTCAAGGGGATAACTGTGCGGCTTATCCCAAACAGTTTCGCCCAAAGAATATTTCAAAAATTCCGGATTATAATGTTTGTCAAAGGCGTCCTGAAAATTTTCCGCGCCCCAGCCGAAAACAGGTTTATCCTTCCAGCCCTTAAAAGCGATTTCCCAAGCCATCAGGCGGGTGCTGGCGGTTGTGACCGCGGTGTTTATGTCCAATAATCTGGCTACTATCGAAATATTATTCCTTAAATAAGGATTTTTTTGGTTGAAAACATAAAGGCCGACGGACAGGACGAGAAACAATATCCCGCCGGCAACAACCATCTTTTTTGTTTTCCCGCCCTTGCCCAAAAATAAATACGCCAGCCAAATTATGAAAATCCCTCCCATTAAACCGATGAAAGCGCCCCTGATTTGGGTAAAAAATAAAGCAATCAGATTTAAAACTCCGATTGCCAGAACCGGCCAGCGCCATTTATTATTTTCATCCAGCAAAAAAAACAAGGCCAGCCCTAAAAAAGCCGGAAGAATCAGATAGCCGGCAAAAAACAAGGGGTTGCCGATCATGCCGCTAAGCCGCGCGCCCTTGACAATAACCCCGTCCAAAAAAGAAAAATACCCGCCGAACCAGGCCAAAAGGGACGAAATAAAGCTGATTATCAAAATCCAGATTCCCAGATTTTGCCAATCTTTTTTGGTTGTGAAAAATTGGCGCAGAAGAAGGTAAAAAATCCCGAAATGGAGATAGGTGAAAACTCCCTGCGCCCGGCTCTGATACCCCCAGAAACTCCGGTTGAAATTGACCCCGAAAACGGCGGAGAGAATTTGCGCGCCCAAAAAAAACAAAACCAGATAATCCAACCGGTCCAATTTTTTGAATTTTTTTTCTTCCCCCATCCCGAAATAAACAAGCGCCAGAACCAAAAGAATTTCCACTAAAATCTGAAATAAAACCGTCTTGCCGAAATGCCAGGGATACATGGTCCGGCTGGTAAAAACCAAGGGCAGAATAAACGCCAAATAGATAAAAATTTTTATTATTTTTTTCAATTTCGCCATATTTATATAATACAATAATCAACCTTTAAAATCAAACGCGCTATAATCCCCCCACCCCCTTTTTCCCCCTTGATAAAGGGCTTGCCTACCGGCAGGCAGGGGCGAGGGGGATTTGCCAAAAACAAAACCCCGCCTCTCGCAAGAGGCGGGGTTTCTATATCAATCGTTTCAGCAATTAATAGGTCAGGGTCTTAGGAATCAACGGCAGGCTGTTGACAGTAGTAACGGTTGATACCCCGTCATACCAGACAACGTCTCCGGCCGCCATATTGACTGACAAAGCGAAATCGCCTGTCACGTTGCCATCGGTTGTATCCAAAGTAAAGATAAACAACTTAGTGGCTCCGGAGGCAATCTCCACGTCAGTCATGCCGGCGTCAGTAATGTCGGTATCGCCGAAATTCTGATCGCCAGTCGCTAACCAGTTCGTGGTTCCCAGATTGGTAGTGCTGGTGCTGTCTTTGTAGATGGTCAGGGTCCTGTTGGCGGTGTTGGAGATGGTGGTTGACAAAGCCAGGTTAACATACTTGACAATGGCGGTGTAATTACCGGCATTAGCCGAGTTGGTGAGGTTAATCTTGGCGATTGTCTGGGCAGAACTGCCGACTGTGGATCCTGACGGAGTGTCGCCGGCCCAAGCCGCGGAGATCTTAGTCCTGTACACCGTCATGGTGTTGCAGGTCTGGTCAACGTCGGTGGTCGAATCGCTGGTCGCGTAGTAGTCAATGGTATTGCCAGAAGTGGTCAAAACCACGCCTGATTGGACACCCTTGGCCACTATGGTTTCGGTGGCGGTAATACCGTTCTCTATCAGCATACCAAACTGGTGGGTGGAAGCGGAAGACGCGCCATCGCCCGCCGTAGCCACGTCCGCTTTGACGATAATCGTCTTGCTGCCTCCAGCCGGAACCGTTATATTGATTCCGCCAAAAGTGGCATGGGCATAAGTGGTGGTGGCATTGGTGGTGTCAAGCTGAACCGGTCCGCCGATTGAAGTGGACGGATCAGCCGCGTCGTAAATCTTGATGTTCTTCAGGGTACCGGTAGCGGCAGAGCTTACACTGTTGGATATCGTCATCTGGGTGATGTTGATATCCTCGGAAGCGCTGGCTTCCAGTTTGAACCTCGCGACTTCCTGATCCGTGGCGCCCATTACCAGTTGCTGGGCAACCGGCATATCGGCATCGTCGGAAATGTTCAGGTTGCCGGCCGCGGCAATGTACATAGTCTGCAATTCGTAATCAGCCGGGTTTTCGCTGGCGTCAGCGCTAGTGACATCTCCGGTAGCTGATACGGAAGCGAATTTCAAACCGAAAATATCTTGGGCTTGGTCAGACGCGCCGCTCTTAATATCAGCATAAACATCAACTACATATTGCCCCCCGGCCGCGATATTGATCGCCGGACTCGGGCTGAAATTATAGGTGCCGACCGCGGAAGCGCCAGACTGGGTAAGGTTGCCGATCGTGGAACCTAGCTGGGTGCCGCTGGAATTCTTTATTTTTAGATTCTGGAAATTCTCGCCCATTAAGGTGGTGGTGGAGTAATCAACAAAAGATACCTGGGTGACGGTTACGGCTTCGCCGGCTCCGGCAGTCAAAGTAACAGACGCTATTTTGACACCGGCCGCTCCGATAACTCCGTTCGGATTGCTGGATGATCGGTCGCCGAAAGAAGTGTTTTCCGCCGAAGTCAAAACGCCGGTCCTTACAGTAAGGACATTAGCGCTGATAACGCCGCTGGTGTCGGTTGTGCCGGTCAATTGTCTGGTGTAATCAACGGATTTGCTTTGCGGTGTCGTTCCGGTGGTAGAACCTAATTTAAAGGTAATGGTTTCGGTATCGAATAAATCAGTATTGGAGCTATCTTTCATCGTAGCCTTGACAACCAAGGTCTTGGTTGTGCCGGCCGAGATAATAAAGGCATTGCCGCAGGCGACTTCCGTATCATCATTTTCAGCTAAATCAATAGTCGTGCCGATCTGGGAGCCGTCAACGTAGAATTTAAGCTGGTATAAGCCATCATCGGTAGTTTGGGTATCAACATACGGCCACAGGCTGTCAACCTTAATATCTTCGCCGACCGCGGTAAAGTCAAACTTGGCGATTTCCACGCCAATGGCGTCTTTGGCCACGTTGCCGCTCGGAGAATTAATATTCTTGGAAACGGTTAAACTGCCGGTGTTGATGGTAAGATCCGAACCATAGCTAACCTTGGTAAAGGTATCGGCTTGGTTAGGAGTGAGATAAACACCATAGCCCAAATCCTTGGCCATTATATCTTCCTTGTTGTAGAAATAAAGGCGATAAGTCCGGCTGGTTCCGCTTACAATGTCGGCTTTCAGGGAAATAGTTTTTTGCAAGCCCTTGCTAATCTGGTAAGGGGTGTCAAAGTCAAAGGTAATGGTCTTGTCAGAGGCCATAGCCGCGACAGTTGAGCCGATCTGGACTCCGCCTACATCCAACTTGAAGTTGGCTAGGTCGGTAACGCCCACTGTGCCGATAATCGTGAATTTCAATCTTTCAATGGAAATATTCTGATCAGCGGAAGTGGCTGTGAATTTCCAGATTTCCTGCCCGGTTGTTCCCGGATCCGGATTGGACATAGTGCCGCTGGTGGCTATTGTTATTTTACCCAAATCAGTAACCGTGGCAGTGGACATGGTGTTGCCGGTCATCGGGAAGCTTCCGGAAACCGCCGCGCCGTCAGTCGTAACATCAGTCGCGGCTAAAACGGAAAAGTTATAAGCTCTGGAAGCGGCCGAGTCTTTGTCCAAGTTAACCTTTAAGGTAATGGCCTTGGTCGTTCCGGCCGAAACCGTGAACAAACCGGCGCTGCTGGTAAAGGTTAAAACGCCTTCGGAAATTGAACTGTATTTTGCCAATAAAGTGTCTCCGTCATAGAGATAAAATTCGGCAAAATCCGTATCGGCTGAAGGAACTCCGGCTCTCTTAAACTTCAAAGTCGTAACTTTTACCGCGCCGTCAGCGGCCGCTGTAAAGTTGGCTTTCAAAACCGGAATCATGGCTTGAGCGCCGTCAGCGCCGGTTTCGGTCAGGGTGGTAACGGACGCCGGATTGTCTGAAGCCAAAGCCACAGTCAAACCGGTTCCGGCGCCGGGAGTAATTCCTACTCCGGCTCCACCGCCTTCGGAAGTGTCAACTAAATCGCTGTCAGCGGCGGCAATCTCGGTCCCCAAAGTCGGCAAAGTCAAAGTGGAAGTGATGACATCGCTCCATTTGAAGCGATTGGCCGTGAAAGCGGCTTCGGTCGCCACTTTGCTGGCGGTGCCATCGGCATTGATGTAATAAACATCAGCCTCGGTTCCAAACTTGACCAAACTGCCGGTCGGGTAAGCGGTTGAACTTACATTCGTAGCGCTCACCGTATAGTTGGTGAAGAAAGCGTCAGAAACGTCAACCACGCGCTTGGCCCATTCAGCTCCGTAAAGAGCGGCAGCCGTAGCTTCGTCCGGAACCCATTTCAAGGTCCCGCTCGGTTCAACGGCGTAAACCTTGGGGTCGGTTGTGATCTTAACTAATTTAGTACCCGGTCTGATAGTGACGTTGGCTCCCAACGGATATGACTCTAACTCGCTTTGAGGAATAGTCACCACGCTGGAAAAGTCGCTATACCAGGAAAAATAAGTCTGTTCATTAGGGAAAACATATCTCTTACCATCAGCTCCCAAGTAATAAACGGAAGAAAGCCCGTCCATCTTGATTAAGCTACCGGCTGAAGCGGCGGCGCTTGCTTCTGGAGCAACCACTACGCTCATCGACAGAACGGTAACTAACATGACGCTGATAGTAAAAACTTTTCGTATTCTACTCATAATAAATTTTTTTTCTCCCGCACCTTTTAAGCATTTGTATCATTTTTATCTTTATCGATTTCTATGCTTCTTCTGATTACGCTATGGCAGAATCTCTCCGCAGAGGATTCTGCCGGATATATATTTTACTTTACGCCGCGGGCAGAATCCCCTGTATCGGGAGATTCTGCCATAGCGGGGAAAGGTAAACATAATACATAAATACTTATGCTTAAAAGGTGCGGGATGCACGCTTCCTAAATAAAACTTAAGGCAAATCAACCGGAATCCCGTCCCCCGCACCTATACTTACCAAAGAAAAGCGAAAACGGCACGGAGTAAATTAACATGGGGAAAATTTACTCCCGCCCTATTTTAGTGAGTATAGGTGCGGGGTAAAATTTGTTGATTTACTGAACAGTTTTGATTTAAAAAGCAATTTTTATTTATTAATTTAAGCAAACCTATCCCTCCCGAGTGCTCGGGATCGGAACTCGACCTTTACCAGGCCTACTTGTCTCCACTAATGTGGATTTGGCAATCCCGAATGCTCGGGATTAACAATTCAACACTAGTTAAATAAAATAATATAAAAATAAAATAATATAAAAAACTAACCTACCTTCTGTATTTTAATTGCTGCTCTTTTAAGAACCCTATATAACCATTAGTGGCTCTTTCCACATTCTTCCCCTCCTTATATAGGTTATTAAACTTTTCTTGATTTATATAGCCTTCGTCTAGAGCAACATATAGCTGGTCTAAAACCTCAACAAGGGAACCTCTCGCTATCCGGCAAAATTGTATGTTTTCCTGAAAATTATACCGGCCATAACCCTCTGCGATATTAGATGATATTGATATGACCGCCCTTCTTATCTGCGATGTCAAACAATATAACTCTTCTCTGGGAAAAAATTTTGTAATTTTGTAAATATTTCTCCTGAAATCTCTGGCTAACTGCCAAGCTTTTATATCTTCAAAACTATGCTGTTTTTGATTTACCCCCTCCATTTTTTATATTATTTTGTTATTTTGTTATTTTGTTATTTTATTTTTATATTATTTCCAGCCAAGGGCTGGTCAGCCTCTGGCTGATATTCTTGCGTGCTGGTCGCCCCTTCGCTTACTCCCCTTACCTCGCCCCTATCTTCCGGTTTTATGTTATTTACAATATTGCCGGCTTCTTCCAATTTATTCAGGGCGCCGTCATAGTTTTTTTCGTTAAAAAGCTCTTCGGCTTCTTCCAGCATTTTATGGGCGTCTCCCAAATTAACCGGATAACCGCCAATTTCTTTCGCCGGCGTGTTTGTCGCCTTTTCTTCTTCTCCTGTTTTAACTATCTCGGCTTCCGGCTGATTGCTTCCCATGGCCGTTTCTTCCTTTTTCTGCGGTCCGGAAACTTGCACGCCCTGTTCTTCTTTTTCCAGATTGGCGCTAAAGACTCTTACTTCTTCTATTCCCGCCGCTTCTTCTTTTTTGGGCTCTTCCGGAACCCCCAATTCCTTAAGCTTTGTTTTGGCCACTGTCATTTCTTTTTTAAAATTCTCTGATAATTTTTCCGTCTTGGACTTCCCGCTTTCATCGCCTGAATCTGTCTTGGCCAGAACCGCGGTTATGTCTCTGGCATGGTCATTGGCGAAATTGAAGCCCAATTTGGCTTTCTTCTCTTCGTTAAAAGTGACTGCCAATTGCGCTTTCTCGCTGATGATCCTGGCTATATACAAAGAACTGTCCGGCTTGGTCAAACGGGCGGCTTTTACGCTAAAGATACTGCCGCCGGCAATAAGCAAACAAACAAAAAACACCGCCCAGGCCGGGGCTGAAAAAAATTTCACGGCCCTGGCAAAACCGAACGGTAAAGCAAAAACTTTTGTCATCGCTCCCTTTTCTTCCGCAACGGAAACCGCCGTGGCGGAAATCTGGCTAAACAAAATTCCCCGGTTCTTTTCTTTCCATTCCCTGTCCGGAGCGATTGATTTCAAACTATTTAATTTTTTTATCAGCTCGTTATTTTCCATCTAAGTTGTCAGTTAATTCTCTTAAAGCTTTCAAGGCGCGGTGGATCAGCACCCGCACATTGTTTTTCGGCTTATCAAGGATAGCCGCTATCTCCTTTATATTCAACTCGTCAATAAATCTCAAAATAATAACTTCCCGATATTCGTCTTTCAGTTCTTGCAATTTTTTTTCAATCAGGCCGAAATCTGAATTTATTTCCGCCTGTCTGGCAAGATCCTGCTTTTCATCCCTTATGTCTATCTGTTCGCCTTCTTTGTTTTCCAGAGCGACTTTGTTAAAACCGGAATTCTTTCGGTAATAATCAATGACCGAATTTCTGGCTATCTTGTAGATTAACGGCTTTAAAGTTTTGGAATCCTCTACGCTGCTGTCCTGAATATAATTCCAGGCCTTTAGAAAAACAATTGAAGTCAAATCATTGGCCTCTTCTTTATTGCCCACTTTGAAATAGACAAAACGGAATATCTGGTCAACGTATAAATCATAAGCCTCTATAAAGGCCTCTTTGTCCTTTTTTTTCACGCCAGACAGAATTTTCCTTTCCCGCCTTTTTTCAGTTAAAGTATTTTGGATTTTATTAAAGTCCATTATCTCTTTATGTCCGCCCGGGTTTTCGGCCTTGGCGAACTAATTAATTATACGTAAAAAACAGGGAAACATTACAGTTCAATACGTTCGTTCCTTTTTAAACCTTTTGGTGAACCCCGCAAAAAAGTGAAACTTTATGCGGGGTGAACCATTAATGCGAATATTACAGTGATTTTTAGACATTTGTGCAACTATGCGAATGCTACAAATACTTATAATTCGTGGCATTCGCATTATAGCAGGAAAGTTTAGACCCGCAGGAAGAATTCGGATTAAAGGATTATTAAATGGTTTAAGCCCGGCAGAAATTATTTCTATAAAGTAATTCAAAAATCAGGGAAAATAATCCCCTGCTATTAATAAAAAGGCTAGTATTAGCCCCAAAAAATATCATTTTTTAAACTATTAACACCCTTATTTGCTTCTTAAATCCTAACACATTTAGCTGAAGAAAGCAATTCATTAAGGCAAAAGGACACAAAAACACGAAAACACAAAAACAAAAAAGGAAATTTGGGATTACTATGTTCCTATTTCTTTTTTCCTTGTTTTCTTGTTTTTTTGCTTTCTTGAACTGCCCTTGCTTTTTTTTAACACTATGTTAAGATATTAAAAAATAAATGGACTTTAGTCTAATGTACCTTAGACTTAAAAGATAATTTCTCCCCCTTAACCTTCTACAAAACTGCTAAAATATTATTTTTGGGTTAATTTTATATAATTTAAGTCCACAAGAATGTAGACTAAAAATAAAAAATTGTTTTATATTAGCTAATTATATATTTAAGTCCACAAGAATGTAGACTTAAGTCTTGAAATAATGCTTAAAAAATATAAGACACGCGTCCAGCCAATTAAAACCGACTTTGTTGAAAACATTAAAAAATCAGAAAAAAAGAATCAAAACAATAAGTATCCACCCCTTACAGAAAAAAACATAAAAAATCCTCTCTGGCTTTCCGTTTCTGAAGCGGCCAAATTGGGCGGAGTGCAGACAAAAACCATCAGGCGGGCCATAAAGTCCGGCCATTTAAGGTATAAAATTATTGGCAACCGCTATTTAATCAATTTGGAATCCCTGATAGCTTTCTCATACTCTAAAAGAAAATTAATGAATAAATTAAACGAACACGGCCTTGGGCAATATATAGAAAAGTGGGAAAAATAGCTTAAATAAGCTTGAAAATATAAAAATAAAATAATATAAAAAACAATGCCCGCCTGCCGGCAGGCGGGAAATAACATAAAAATTATAAAATACAGGATTTATCTCCCTGTATTTTATTTATTTCTAAAAATAGCTATAAAAAACTTTTTTTAGAACAATTTTATTTTATTTTGTTATTTTATTTTTAAAATTGAGTTATCCACAACTTGATGTTTGTAAAAAATAATGAAAATATGGTATAATCTAAAAAAGAAAAAGAGAGAATAGTTTCCCGCTAATTACTAATTACCAACTATTAACTAACATACTTCCCACCCCCATGCCTTATGTTTCGTTTTTGCTTTTATAAAAATAATTTTTTTGTTAGGGATGGCAAAAATTTCTCTCAAGATTCCCAATTAGGAAATCAACCCTATTATTTTATATTTTCTTTAACTTTAAATAATGCTGGCCCAATTTAAACGGCCAGCTTTATTTTATTTAAAAAATATGAAAAAATTTATTGAATCAAAATCCAAACTAGCCTTGGAAATAACAATTACTTCTTTCGCCGCCACTTTGATTCTGGCCGGAATCGTCGGCGCCACCACTATCGGAACAAACATCTCCACCGACGGAACCCTGGCTGTTTCTTCCGGCTCCACTCTTGCCACCACCACCATCTCCGGCGGCAATCTGACAGTGGGTACGGACACCTTTTTCGTTGACAGCAACAACAATTATGTCGGTATCGGCACGACTTCTCCCGCTTATAAATTAGACGTTTACGGAAATTCAAGAATTGATGGCGCGATGAAAATCGGCGCCTACACTTTGCCTTCGACCGACGGTTCAACCAGCCAAGTTTTGAAAACCGACGGTTCGGGAAATTTAACCTGGCAAAACGACATCAGCACCGGCGGGGGCGTCGGGGCCTGGCAGATTATTTCCGACGGTATTTATAACGCCACTACCACGGACACGGTTTTAATCGGCGCCGCCGCCATAGCCAACGGCGCTAATTCCCTGGAAGTCACTGGCCTTTCCTATTTTTCCGGCAATGTCGGCATCGGCACGACTTCTCCTTACGCCAAACTTTCAGTGGCGGGGCCGGCGGTGGCGGAATATTTTACAGCCACATCTTCTACCGGAAACTCCGATTTTGCCGGGACCGGGACTTTCAAATCTTACATAGAGCTGGGAACAACAGATACCAACAGCCGAAACCAAATATGGAATTATATGCCTTCCAGCGTCTTAAGGCTGGGGGCTTGGTCAAGCGACGGCGATACCGGCAAGAATGTTGCGTCAGAAGGCGTAGTTATTTATGGAAAAAACACAAATGGAGATGATATGGACAACGGCATGGGAGGCTATGCGCGCATAAAGCACGACCGCTTCGGCCTATACAACCAAAAAATTGCCAGTCTTGACAATTACTATTTTCGCGTTGACCCGACAAGCTTGTATTTAAGGAAAGACGACGCTGTAAAAAGTTTTGAGGTCGCCAGGGCAACCGGAAATCTGATGACCCTGGGAACAATCGGAATCGGCTCAACCACGCCCTCGGCCATGCTGGGAATAGGTTCGGACGTTTCCGCGACTTCTACCGTTGATTTTGGAAAAATGTGCTGGCGGGTAACCGCGCCGGACGCTTCCACCCAGGTTTATATTTACTACAACGCCGTTACCGGCGCTCTCGCCACCACGTCGGTTAGTTGTTATTAAATAAACAAAAACATTAAATTTAATAAGGCGACTATAATAATTATAATAAATTTATGGCTAAAACACCTAAATTGGTTTTATTCTTAGCGGTCTTTTTGTTGGTTTCTCCTGTTTTTGCCGCTACCACTGATTTCACGGCCAATGGCGACATCACGGTTACGGGCGTAACTTTCGGCGACACCGCGATTGACGTAACTATTCTTGACGAATCTACGGCAGAAAGCTGGAGTTTTGATTCCGGAACCTTTACGGTTACCAACCCCGGATCCGCCTTTAAAGTAGCTTGCAGTGATACAAATGTAAAAGCAATCTCCGTCACTTCCGGTTCCGCCACGCTCGCCTGCGCAAAAAATTCCACTCCGGGGACAAGCTATGTCACCTTTCCCACAACTTCGGGAACTTACACTTTAACCTTGACCACAACCAATATAACTTACGCCACAACCTATAATTCTGCTTGCGGAGCCGCTACTTGCGAAAACGGTTATTCGGTTATTGGATCAGGCTCCGCCGCCTATTGTATAATGTCTACCAGCGGAAGCGGCTCGGCTGTTCCCGCCACTCCCGCCACCCCGGCTGTTCCCGCCACTCCCGCCACCCCGGCTGTTCCCGCCACTCCCGCCACCCCGGCTGTTCCCGCCACTCCCGCCACCCCGGCTAAAGCCGCC
>JAQTRU010000032.1 GCA_028711655.1 Patescibacteria group bacterium | reverse complement strand
TCTAAAAGGCGCGTGAATCTGAACGCGCCTTTTTTATTTATTTTTACCTGTCCCGCTTGCCCCGTAGCCGCGGTGGCCTCGGCGGTGATATTATTTTCTTTTTTTTTCCCGCCACTCCCCTATTTTATTATGGTCCCCGGAAAGTAAAATTATCGGCACCCGGTATTTTTTGCCGCGGACAGTAAAAATTTCCGGCCGGGTATATTGCGGGTATTCCAGAATACCCGGCGCAGAATGGGATTCATCTTTAGCGCTAGTTGCGTTGCCTAAGGCGCCGGGAAGCAGGCGGGTAATAGAATCAATAATCGCCATGGCCGGAATTTCTCCGCCGGTTAAGACATAGTCGCCGACAGAAATCTCTTCGTCAACAAATTTTTTTATCCTTTCATCCACTCCCTCGTAGCGCCCGCAAACAAGAATTATCTCATTAAGCTTGGAATATTTTTTCGCCAGCTGCTGGTTCCACCGCTTTCCTTTAGCTGATAATAAAATAATTTTTGGTTTTTGGTTTTTGGTTTTTAGTTTTAAGGTCTGTAGGGCTTGGTAGATCGGTTCTACTTTCATCACCATGCCGGCTCCGCCGCCATAAGGGGCGTCGTCCACGGTTCTATGCTTATCCATTGTCCATTGCCGCAAGTCATGGATTTTAATATTAACAATCCTGTTTTTTTGCGCCCGCTTCAAAATTGACTCATTAAAGTATGAATCAAATATCTCCGGGAAGATGGTGATAATATTGAATTGCATAAATTTTAATAATCAATAATCAAATTCCAAATAATATTAAATAAGTAATATTCAATTATTTATTAGTTATTAATTATTGTTTGGTTGTTCCCTGCCTGCCGAAGCCTCGGCGCAGGCAGGGAATTTGATTATTGGTTATTTATATATAGATTATATCATATTATAACAAAAAGCCACGAACAATTTGTTGTGGCTTTTTGTTTTTTATCTAAGTTTTGTTTTAGATTTTTAAATCATCAACAGATGAAGTGTCAACGTCAGCGCTTCTGACATCTCTTCTGCCCGCTGATCTTTGAGCTCCTTCCGGGTCATGAATTTTTAAATTGACCCTGGCGTTGTTTTTGGCTCCGACAATCTTTAACAGAGTTCTCATTGCTTGAGCGGTTTGCCCTTTTCGACCGATTACATAGCCCATGTCGGACGGGTCGATTTTTAAGGTCAAAAGAACGCCCATTTCGTCCACTGTCCTTTCCACCTCCACTTTTTCGGGTTTGGAGACAATGGTTTTTACGATCATTTCCAAGAACTCCTTGTCTTGTTCAACTTTTGCCATAGTTTTTGTCTTTTTCTTCCAAATTGACTGATATTTATTTTCCATCGGTCAGATTTGAAAGAGCTCACTGTTAATTATTACTTCTTGCTTTCCCCCGCGCCATTTTTAGGGCGTGGAGCTTATGTTAATTCAGCAAGTTTATCCCGCGTTTTTTGCTCCGCACTTTAGTATTCTTTTGTCCGGGGCAAAAGGCGCGGGATTTTAAGATAACGTTATTATAACATATTATAAATATTTGTCAAGGATTAGGTATACCCATGAGTTAAGCGCAAGAATTTGTTTTAAAACTTTAGATTCCGCGTCGTTTCGTCTCGCCCCGCACCCTTTTTGTGGTGCGGAGTCAATCCCTTCTCTCGCGAGAGGCGGGACAAAATTTACGATGCGGCTTTCTCTTGCTCAACTGGTTTTTCTTCTATTTTTGCCTCCCCTTCTGCCTTTGCTTCGTTTTCTGGTTGTTTTTCTTCTATTTTTTCGCTTTTATCCTCAATTTTTTCCGGAGTTTCTTCTTTCTTCGCTCCAATCTCTTCTGTTTTTGCTTCCGGCGCGCTCGGCGCGTTTCCCGCTTGTTTTTCTCCTTCTTTTTTCTTATTCCTGGCCTTAGAGGCTTTAATTTTTTCACCCTTGATCAGCCCCTTTTCAATCAGAAGATTATTGACAGTCGGAGACATGCCCGCTCCTTTTTCCAGCCAATATTTTATTCTTTCAGCTTTGGCCTGAAGCTCCTTGTTGCCGGGATTGTATGAACCCAGAATTTCCAAAGATTGGCCGTATAAATCGCGGCTTTTTTCCGAAATTATTAAGCGATACATTGGCTTATTCTTTTTGCCGATTCTTGATAATCTTATTGTTAGCATAATTATCTGGCAGTTTCATGGAGAGCTGAAAAACATAAACTGCCCTTAATGATTTAATAGTTTGATATTAACTTAATAATTGGGAAAAGTCAAGTTTCCGCGCGGCCCCTTGACTTTTTATTAGAGAAGGGTTAATATGTTTTATAGACAAAAATAATTGACTATTAAACAAAATAGCATGAAAAGCCTGTTTAATTCAAAAACCTCCTATGAAATTCTTGGTTTATTTGTTAAAAATCAAGGTAAAAGGTTTTATTTGTCAGAAATCGCCAATGAATTGGGCAAAGATCCGGCCAACATTTCAAGGGAATTGAAAAAAATGATAGACGAGGGGATTATGGCGGTAAGCGGAGAAAGGAAAAAATATTACGAATTTAATAAGAGGTGCCCCTTTTTTTTAGAGCTTGTCGCTTTATTTAAAAAATTGGATGAGTCTGATTTCAGCAAAAAATTCAGCCAAGATTGGTTTTTGGGCGAAGAAATAATGAACGTTGATCCGTTTTTTTCCCAAATTTGGCTTCGGTGCTTTGTGGAAAATTTTTATAGGGCTACGGGGCGCAATTACAAAAAGATTGCCGCTATTTTCCGAGGCTACCACCTTTGGTTTTATTATGGAAAAAAAGATTCCCGAGAAGTCGGCGAGCACTTGGTAAACAGGTTCTTGTCCGAGCCGGACTACATGGCCGAGGTTAACGGGAATATCATCGGCTTATCCGACAAACTGCGCCAATACGCGGAAAAATTGCCGGAAACGGATTTAAAAAAAATAACCGCTAAAAAACTTTGGGAGTATTATAAAAACCATGAAGACCTTCACCGGGAGTATTACCAATGGGGCTGGATTCCGGTCGCAGCCGACATGTTCCATAATAATTTAACCGACCGGGGCAAAAAAATTTTGAAAGAATTAAAGGCGCCGGCAGGGAAAATTGAAGAAATTTTGGCATTGCTTACCCAGCCGGTGGGGGTTTCTTTAATCCGGAAAGAGCAGGAGGAGTTGATGGAAATCGGGGCGGAAGTGCAAGCGGATAAAAAACAATTCGCCCTTTTCAAAGAGCTGTTCAGGAAATTTAAAGAAGAAGATGTCAAGGAATTCGGCCTTTATACCCACAGCCCGGAATACGAGAGGCAATTTGAGAGGGCCGTAAGGTTGATATATAATCAAATAAATCCGGAGATTCTTGGCAAAATTGAAAGCCATTACTCTAAATATTTTTATACCAAATTTATTTATACGGAAGAGCAGGGCGTCTACAGCTTTGAACATTTTCTTAAGTCATTGGTGCGGCTGGTGAGCAACGACCCTAATGTCGCCGGAACTTTGAAAGAAGAAAGAAAGAGATTTTCAGAAAAAATATCTGAGCGGAAAAAATTAATTAAAGAAATGAAGCTAAACAAGAAATTGATAAAATTTTTTGATGAATGGGGAAATTTCATGGTGACAAAAATTTATCGGCGCTATGCCCAGCTTTTTGCCCTTTATCGGATGGTGCCGATTTTGACAGAAATCGGGAGGCGTTTAGGTTTGAGCCTGAAACAGCTTAAATTTATGACCAGCGAGGAAATTTATGACAGTTTATTCAATAATAAGATTAACGCGGAAGAAATAAAAAAAAGAGTCTATTTTTCCGTTTTTTATGCGGATAAAAACGAGCGCCTTTTTTATAGCGGCGAGGAGGCTAAAAAGATAGTAAAATACATAGAGAAGGATGAAGTAAGAGAAGTAAAGGAAATAAAGGGCCAATGCGGGGCCAGGGGCTATGCTAAGGGCGTTGTTAAGATCGTTAATGTAGCCCGGGATATGGAAAAGATGGGAAAAGGCGATATCCTGGTTTCCATTTCTACTCAGCCGGATTTACTCCCGGCCATGAAAAAAGCGGCAGCTTTTATTACGGATCAGGGCGGAGTGACTTCGCACGCCGCGATTGTGGCCAGGGAAATAAATACCCCCTGCGTTATCGGGACGAAAATCGCCACGAAAGTTTTGAAAGACGGGGATGAGGTAGAAATAGACGCGGATAAAGGAGTTGTAAAAATATTAAAAAAGAGTTAGTCTTAATTCAAACAGGATAGCCCGAAAAAATAAAAAATATATGAAAAAGGCAAAAATTTGGAGGAAAAATTTTGAAATAAGCAATACTCATCTTTTGATGGGCATTCCGGCCATTGATGATATGGTTAATTACCAGCATATAACTTTTGGCCGGACAATTATAAAAGAAATAGTTTGGGTTCAAGAAGATTATAATAACCCGGCCACCTATATGCTTCGCCAGGAGTTGCGCGAGTTGATTGAGAAGAGCTTAAAATTGGTTTTGGATAAACCGGAAAAAATAAAAAAAATTCATCAAGAGGCTTTAAAGCATAATTTTCGGTATTTAAACCACTCTAAATCTTTATTGAAAAAAAATTGGGCCAAAGCCGCTGACAGCCGAATTATTAAAAGTTTTGACAAATCGATAGAATTATTTATGATCGGCCATGGTTATGCCCTGCCCACGACCTGGTTCATTGATTCTGACGGAGAAGACTTTTCTAAAATTCTAATAAAAAAAGTTGAAGATATAATCAAAGCCGAAAAAATCAATATCAGTATGCCGGAGGTTTTTAGCGTTTTAACTACTCCGGAAAAGTTGAGTTTCGGCGCCCGGGAGGAGATTGAATCTTTGAAGGTGCTGCGTTTAATTAACAGCGATGTTAAAGCTAAAAAATTATTTTTAAATTCAAGCGCAGAGAAGATTGAATCCGGCTTAAAAACTATTAATTCTGAAATAAGGAGAAAAATAATAAGTCATTATAAAAAATGGCGCTGGCTGCCCTATACTTATATCGGTCCGGCCTATGATTTGGATTATTATTTGGAAGTTTGGTCCGGCCTTTTAAAGGAAAAAATCAATATCAATAAGCAGATAAAGGAAACCGCTAATCAGGTTAAAGAAACTAAAAAGAGAAAGAAAGAAATAATTAAGAAATTGCGGATAAATAAAGATGATAAGATTTTATTTGATATAGCTGCGGAAATTATTTATATAAAATCTTTCCGTAAAGATTGTTGGTATTTTGGTTTTTATGTTTTGGAGCCGATTTTAAAGGAAATCGCCAAAAGGCTTCATCTAACTTTGAAACAGGTTAGATTTATGGATTGGAAAGAAATCGGCCCGGCTTTAAGGAGGAGGTCTTTCCCGGTTGATATTTCAAATAAGCGCATTAAGTTTTGTGTTTTTCATCAAAAAAATAAAGTCAGAAAAATTTATCACACCAACCAAGCCAAAAAGTTTCTGGCTGGTTTAAATCTGGAAAAAGAAGCCATAAAAAAAATAAAGGAAATTTCCGGCACAGTCGCTTCGCCCGGCAAGACCAGTGGCAGAGTAAAAATAATAAACACCCCCGAAGAGATGGGCAAAATGGAGAAGGGAGATATAATGGTGGCCCACACCACCTATCCGGCCTTAGTGCCGGCCATGAGGAAAGCCAACGGTATAATTACCGATGACGGCGGAGTAACCTGCCACGCCGCCATCGTGGCTCGGGAATTAAAAACTCCTTGCGTGGTCGGAACAAAGATCGCCACCCGCGCCTTGAAGGATGGGGATAGAGTTGAAGTTGATGCGGATAAGGGGATCGTGAAAATTATTAAGTAAATACAAGATGATTAAACTTATTATTTTTGATTGCTACGGCTTAGTTTTAAACGAGGGCTATCCTAATACGGCCAAAGTCTTAGCTAAAAAATACGGCGGCCGCTGGCAGGATTACCACAAAATTTTTTATTATAAATATTTTAATTTAGCCGCCACCAGGAAAATTACGCAAAAGGAAGCTTGGCAAAAAGCGATTAAGCATTTTAATTTACCGATTTCTTGGCAAAAGGCAAGAGACCTGCATTATAATTTAATGAAATTGGATAAGAGAGCAGTTAAATTGAATCAAGAACTTAATAAAAAGGGCTATACGACCTTGCTTCTTTCAAAAAATACCCGCAGCCAGATGGCTGATGTTTCCAAAAAATTCGGTTTAAAAAAAGTATTTAAAAATATTATAAATACCTGGGAGCTTAATTTGCCCAAAGCGAGTGAAGAGACTTTGAGTTTGGTTTTAAGGAGATTTAAGGTAAAGCCAGAAGAGGTAGTTTATATAGACGACCAAGAAAATAATTTGGCTGATGCCAGAAAAATGGGCATAAAAACCATTTTAATAAAAAATTTTAAAAATATGAAAAAAGAATTGGAAAAAGAATTAAAAATTGACTCCAATAAAAAATTATCAGGCGTTTTAGCTTCGCCCGGTAAAGCCAAGGGTAAAGCAAGAATTATAAAAAACATAAAAGACAGAAATAAAGTTTTAAAAAATGAGATTGTGGTTTTGCTTGATTCTGATATGAAATTATTACCGACTGCGCGTAATAAAATTTTGGGTTTTATTATTGAAAAAGGGAATTTGACCTGCCACGTAGCGACCTTGGCCCGAGAATCAAAAAAACCTTGTTTAGTGAAGGTTAAAGATGCGACTAAAATTTTAAAAGACGGAGGCAGAGTGGAAGTTGATGCGGATAAGGGGATTGTAAAAATTTTAAAATAATAACCTGCTTTTATCATTGCGACGCTCCCACCTCGGTGGGATTGCTCGCAATAACAGTAATAAAAAAAGGACCGAAGTTCTAAAGCAAAATTTCTTGCTTAGAAGATCGGTCCCTCGTGATGGGTTGAGAATGATCAGACGGCGATGTCGAGCCAGTTTTCTTCGACGAGTTCGCCGGTTTCGGCGTCGATGATCAGTTCGATCATCTGGCAGTTTGCCGCCAGACGCTCCGGCACGTGGATCGGTTCGCCCCGCAGAACCTGCAGAGCGTTTTCGATCCTGGCCACACCGTGGGTCGAGACCAGATCTATTTCACCGATGTGGACTTTCGCCGTGGCGCGCAGCCAGTCTGCGGTTTCCGTCCCGCGCGATTCGATCGCCCGGTAGAAATCCGTATTCTTCGGGTCATACATCACCTGGGCGAATCCCGCATCGCCGGACAAGCCGAGTTCGGTGCAGACGGCTTTGACCCGAGCCATGAGCTCCGGGTCAGTGGAGGAGAGATCCCCGAGCTCGGGCACTTCCGAGATTTCGGGGGGATTTTCGTCCTTCATGCCTTCGAGAATGGCGGCGGCGGTCGCTTTTGCTCTCGGCGACGGCGAGGAAAATACGGAGTCGAAGAAGACCACGGGTCCCTCTAGCGCGGCGCCGGTCTTCTGACAGAGGTCGACCGCTTCGGGGGTCAGCACGTTGTTTACGTGGGCACCGTGGCGGACGACGACGATTCTGGTTTCGTTCTCTGCCAATTTGCGAAATTCCAACATGTGTTACTCCTTTCGGAAAAATAGTGGATGTGAAGTAACGGGAAATATTGCTACTATGCAAATAAAAGGTCAAATTTTAATGTGCATTAATACATAATCATATCATATTTTTAAAATTATGTCAAGTAAAAAACAGGGATTTATTAAAAATTTCTCTAAAATTAGCAAAAAAGATGTGGGAATTGCCGGTGGGAAAGGCGCTTCTTTAGGGGAAATGACCCGCCTCTTCGGCGGGCAGGCCAAATCTAACCCCGTACCGCCGGGGTTTGTAATACTGGCTCCAGCGTTTGATTATTTTTTGGATAATATGCCCAAATCCCCGGTTGCTAATACTGAGTCAGATGTTGAGGCTCAGTTGGTTAAAGTTAACTATGATGATACTAATTCTATTGACCAGGCCTCAAACGTTATTCGGGATATTATGCATGATACTCAGATTCCGCCTGAGTTGGCTAAAAATATTGAAGCTGAGTTTAAAAAACTAAAAGCTAAATATGTGGCGGTGCGTTCTTCGGCTACGGCCGAGGATTCATCAATCGCTTCCTGGGCCGGAGAATTAGAAACTTATCTTAATACTACTAATATTAATTTATTAGATAATGTAAAGCGTTGTTGGTCGTCGTTATTTACCCCGCGGGCGATTTTTTACCGCTATGAAAAAAATTTAGTTGACCAGCAAGTCTCCGTAGCCGTAGTTGTGCAGGAGATGGTGCAGTCAGAAATTTCCGGAATTTGCTTTACAGTCCATCCGATTACGAAAGACAGGAACCAGATGGTGATTGAAGCCGGATATGGTCTGGGCGAAGCGATTGTTTCCGGCCAGATTACCCCGGATACTTACGTAATTGATAAGCGGGATTTTAGTTTGTCTGATATTAACGTAGCCGAACAAGAGAGAAAATTAGTTCGCGATGCGAAAAAAGGAAATGATTGGAAAAACGTGCCTAAAGCTGATAGAGAAAAGCAGACTTTAACCGGCAAGGAAATAGTTGATTTGGCCAAGCTTTGCGCGAAGATTGAAAAGCATTACAAAAAGCCGCAGGACATAGAGTGGGCCTTGGAAAAAGGGAAATTCTATATTACCCAGTCAAGGCCGATTACGACGTTGTAAAATAATAAAATAATATAAAAACAAAATAATAAAATAAAAATGAAGGCGAGATTAGCGAATCTCGCCTTCATTCGTTGGCGGTTTTATATTTTTATATTATTTTTTTATTTTATTTTTAAGATTAAAACCTTCGTCTGCCGCCGCCTCCGCGTCCGGAAAATCTGTCCCGTCCGTCGCCGCCGCCTCCAAACCTTGGCCGTCCGTCGCCGCCGCCAAATCCGCCGTTTTCTGATTTGCCTTTGCTGTCTTTCCAGAGATGCTCGTTTTCCGGCAAGCCTTTCAAAGTTAAGTTAACTCGGCCTTGGTCGTCTATTTCTTTAATCTTAACTGTAACCGTGTCCCCGACCTTCAAAAAGTCGCTTGGTTTGCCGATTCGGTAAGGCGCCAGTTCGCTCACATGCGCCATACCGTCATGGCCCGGGACTAATTCAATAAAGGCGCCGAAATCAAGCATCCGGACAACTTTGCCGGTAAAGATTTCTCCGGCCTCAAATTCCCGGACGATGTCTTTTACCTGCTTGGCCGCTTCCTGGCATTTTTCCGGATTAGTGCCGCAGATCATGACCAGACCGTCGTCTTCAATATCAATCGTTACTTCCGTTTCCGCGATTATCTTGTTAATGATTTTTCCGCCCGGACCGATAACCGAACCGATTTTTTCCGGGTCAATGCGGAAAGAAATAATGCGGGGAGCGTATTTAGACAATTCCGGCCGGGGCTCCTTAATTTCTTTTTCCATGACTCCCAAACCTTTATCCAAAGCGGCTCGACCTTGCTTTAAAGTTTTTTTAATTATTTCTTCAGACAGGCCGTCGGTTTTTGTGTCCATCTGAATAGCGGTCAAGCCGTCGGTTGTGCCCGCCATTTTAAAGTCCATGCCGCCTTTGCCGTCTTCCAAGTCCTGGATGTCAGTCAATATTTCCCATTTGCTCATATCGGAATTGGAGGCCAGTCCCATGGCGATTCCGCCAACAGCTTTCTTTATGGGAACGCCGGCATCCATCAAAGCCAGGGAAGACGCGCAAGTTGAACCCATGGAAGAGGAGCCATTAGAACCCAGAGTTTCGCTTACAACTCTGATTGTATAAGGAAAATCTTCTTTGCCGGGGATAAGAGACATTAACGCTTTTTCCGCCAAAGCGCCATGCCCGATTTCTCTTCTTCCCGTGCCTCTTAAAGGACTTACCTCGCCTACGCTATAGGGAGGAAAATTATAATGATGCATAAATCTTTTTTTGCTGTTGCCTTCAAGGCCCTCCAAAGACTGCTCCAGTCCGGGCGCGCCCAAAGTGACAATGGACATAATTTGGGTTTCTCCTCGGGAAAAGAGGCCGGAGCCGTGATTGCGCGGCAGGATTCCGGCTTCGGCGATTAAAGGCCTGATTTCATCAAGTTTGCGGCCGTCCACCCTTCTTTTTTCAGCTAAGATGGCTTCGGTTACTTTAGCTTCCACGGCCGGGGAAACCAATTTTTTAATTATTTCCTGCCTACGATCGCGGCCGACGCCGGAGGAAAAAAGATGCTCGTCCAGTTTTTCTTCAATAACTTTTACAGCCGCTTTCCTTTCGCCCTTGGTGTAGTAAGTTTTATCAAAAAGAATCGGATTTATATTTTCTTTAAGCCAATCCTTGGCCTCGGCAAATATTTTTTCTTTTTCTTTTTCAGCTTCAATTTCTTCCTGGCTTTTTAATTTATTTTTAGCCAGTTTTTCTCCCGGTTTAACCGCGCTAACCATTTTTTTGATTAACTTTATCGCTTCCTGAAGATTTTTTTGCCCGGCCGTAATGGCTTTTTCTATCTCCTCCTCTTTCACTTCGCTCGCTCCGGCTTCTAGCATTATTACTTTTTTCTCCGTGCCGGCGACGATTAAATCAAAATCGCCCTTTGCTCTTTCTTCATAAGTCGGGTTAAAGATAAATTTATTCTCCACTCGGCTAACTCTAATACCGGCAATCGGCCCTTTCCAGGCTATGCCGGCGACAGATAAAGCCGCGGAAGCGGCGATTAAAGAAACGATATCGTAATCATTTTCTTGGTCAACGGACAGAACGGTAATAATAACCTGGACATCTTTTCTTGATTCGTCATTAAAAAGAGGTCGGATTGCCCGGTCTATCATCCGGCCGGTTAAAACCGCCTCATCCGAAGGCCGGCCCTCTCTTTTTATCCAGCGCGAACCCTTAATAATGCCGGCGGCGTAAAGCCGCTCTTCAAAATCAACCAAGAGGGGAAAATAATCAATCCCCTCTCTTTCGCCCTTGGCTTCTACGACCGTCGCCATAACGACCGTTTCCCCGTACTGGACGGTAACGGCAGCGTCGGCCTGTTTAGCCAATTTGCCTGTTTTAATAGTGAGTGGGCGGTCAAGCCACTTGGTTTCAAAAACTTGTTCTTCTTGTTTCATTTTTTTTGGTCCTGACCGCTAGATTACAGAACTATGAGGGTTGCTCACAGCGCTATCTATCTAACGGCCAAGCGTGTTAATTAGTTACAAATTACAAATTTATTACAAATTTTACAAATACTAAAAAGATGTTTTGCTAATTATTTGTATATTTGTATGAGATTTGTAATTTGTAAAGGTTATCTTAAATATTTCTTGTTATCGCTTAAATTAGTAAAGTCATCAGCCTCTTCTATTAGTTTTGAAGAGGCGGTTTGCCGAAAAGCCATTACTTCCACCAGGCAACCCTTGGTATTTTGCAGATAACTCACCAAGGGCAGATAGTCGCCATCGCCGGTGACTAAAATAATAACATCAAGCTTGTTAGCCAGCTTTATGGCGTCAACCGCTATGCCCACGTCCCAGTCCGCTTTCTTCATGCCACCGGCGAAAATTTGCAGATCTTTCATTCTTACTTCAAATCCCTGCTGGCTCAAGGCTTCAAAAAAATGGATTTCTTCCTCGCTTTCGGTTTTTATTACATAGGTCGTGGCCCGGATTAATTTTCGTCCAGCCACGGCTTCCTTTAAAATTTCTTTAAAGTTAACCTTTTTGCCGTATAAATTTTTGGCGGAGTGATACATATTGGATACATCAACAAAAACACCCACCCGTTGTTCTTCATGCTTTATCATAAAAAGTTATTACAAATTCACAAATCAATCACGAATAACACAAATTGGAACTTATTTTTTAAATTATTTATGAATTTGTAATTATATTATTCCTCTTCCTTGGCTGTTTCTTGCGTCTCTTCTTCTTCCTCCGCCTTTATCTCATCTTTTTTATTTAATTCTTCTTCTATTCTTATTCTCTCATCTTCCTCTTCCTGCATCCTTTTGGCGATTTTTAATTTGAGCCGGGAAGTCAGATCTTTGAAAGATTTTTCATCCTCTTTTTGGAGGTATTTTAATAATCTGCGCCTTTCCCCGACTTTTTTTAAAAGACCCCGCCGGGAAGAATGGTCATGTTTGTGTTTTTTTAAGTGTTCGGTCAGTTGCTTGATTTCTTCGGTTAAAATCGCAATCTGAACCTGGGGCGAACCCGTATCATTATCATGGGTTCTAAATTTAGCGATGATTTTTTGCTTGTCTTTTCTGGTAAGCATAGTTTTTGCCTTATCCGAGACAGGGCCAGTTAAAAGTTTGTAAAGTTATAAAGTTTATAAAGTTTTTTTCTTTTCGGCCATTACACCTCTTACTTTATAACTTTATGAACCTTATAACTTTCAACTTCGTCCCCATATCCAAGAAAAGGTTAGTAATTAATAAGAGCATTATAAAATTAACATAATATCAAAATAAGGTCAAGGGGGCATGATGGGGTATACCTAGTCAAGTGGAACAGAGCTAATTGATTTTTGCAGATAGGTTAGCGGAGAATCAAAGATTTCCGGGTGGCTAAATCTTACTGAAAATTCAGCCACGTATTCTGGCAGATATTCTGGGG
>JAQTRU010000031.1 GCA_028711655.1 Patescibacteria group bacterium | reverse complement strand
CCGACAAAGGCAAAGGCAAAGCCATTAAAATAGGGCTCGCGTATGCTACCGAAGAAGTAGTTGTGCTGTTTGATGGAGATATCAAAAATCCATCAGCAATATTTACAGAAAAGATGCTGGCTGGCCTGACATCGGACGAGGTGAGTCTAGTAAAGGGTACCTTTGATCGTAACGGGCAGCCGGGACCGGTCACAGATATGTTGGTGAAACCGATACTTGAAATAGCTAACCATCCGGCTAAGGTGATTTCTCAACCCTTGTCCGGCATGGTCGCCGTTAGGCGAGATTTCGCCAGGGGCATTGATTTCCCAGATGATTTTGGCGTCGAATTGGCTATGCTTCTTTCTGCCTACGAAAATCATTCG
The DNA here is from genome assembly GCA_028711655.1 of Patescibacteria group bacterium. Taxonomy (NCBI): domain Bacteria; species Patescibacteria group bacterium. Next base: position 13,002 of record JAQTRU010000031.1, on the reverse strand, counting down.
CGGGTCGTAGAAGTTTCTTTGCCCAAGCTTGAGCACAGGCAAAGACCGTGGAGCCATTATATAGCGATGGCTATGGAGGTGGCCATAATATTAAAACGTTTTGGGCTAATTAACGGTCACAAGGAGTCGTAATATGCCAATAATCCAGATGATTAGCAGCGAACTCGCGCCATATCGTTGTTATGGCGGTCTCGGCGTTGCGGTAGAAAACCTATCTTCGCAGCTCGTCTCGCTTGGGATGACAACGGAAGTTTTTTTTCCATTATCAGATTCACCCGCCACTGTTTATCACCGCATAAACGGACTTATTCCTTCGACCATTGATGTGCCGATTGATGTAGTGAGCCAATCTGATATCGAGTTAGCCCCGAGCTTAACTATTTTTTGCCAAAAGGCGTTAAGCTCATTAACTCGCAAGTCAGAAAGTTGCTTTATTGCTCACGACAACGAAGCGGCTATAAGCGTGGTTATCGGCAAACAATTGGGGGTACCAGCTGTTTTTTGGTTGCATAGCCTGTATGATCACCCGATCAGGTCAGATTTTCCACCAGCAGTCAGAAAATTGTTGAAATCGGAATCACTCCTATCTTCGGCAATCAGCGATTCGCGTATGATGGTCACGAGTAGCGGCATGCTTAAAGACGCTCTATCTATTAAGTGGCCAGGCAGATTACAAGAAATACAGCAAGTGATTCAAGACGCAGACCGAGCCAAAAAGATCATGCTGGTGGAATCACTGGGCTTGTTAAGAGAACGGGTTGCATCGGCTACGAATGCCAATGCGGCTGCCAAGTACGGTTTAGCAAAAAAGCCGTTCGTTCTTTTTTCGTCACGACCTGTTTTATACAAAGGGATCGGTTTTTTTGAATTGATCGCCCAAAAAATGCGGGACGAAGAACTCAAATTTGTGGCTGTCGGTTGTCCATCGGATGAGATACGCAGCCTTTGCCCGAACATCTTATGGATTCCCTGGTTGAAAAAAGATGAATTGTTTGGCCTTATGGCGCAAGCAATGGCCGTGGCGCATCCAAGCCTCACCGAGGGTTACGGTTTGGCCGCAGCCGAGTCAACAAAGTTCAACGAAAATGTTTTTTGCCATCCGGTCGGCGGACTGCAAATCTTAATTGAATGCCGGTTAGCCAACGAAGTTCCGGTTACCGAAGAAGAACTTTGCGGTTTTTATGAGCTCTGGAGCAATTTGCTTGCCACTAAGAGCCAGCGCGACGCGGTCGCCGCTTGGCATGAACAATCGGCAAGCTTTGATGGACTTATGGACAGGTGGGTTAATAACCTTTCTCAAAAATTACTTAAGGGAGAAAATTTTGCTTGGCGAGAGAGCCAAGCACGGGGAGGTAGACCATGGCAAGGCATGACATGGGGCGAGACGCTACTAAGAGCAAACGGAAAACTCCGACTTTATTGATTCTTTCGGCGCATCCTGACGATCTTGAGCTGTCGTGCGGCCTTCTCTGCCACCGGGCTATGCTTCTCGGCTGGCATCCAATTGAAATCGTCTTAACGGACGGCGCGGCTGGCGGGAATGATCCGGAATTTTACCATACCGAAAAACTTCGGCGCCAAAGAATTGCCGAAGCGCATCGCGGTGGCTCATGGCTCGGAGTTGAATCAATAACGTTTTGGGGATATGCTGATTCTAAACTAGCCCATTATTTGCCGCCGGCAACTAATAGGTTGTTAGAAATGCTAGAATCACAATCCCCCGCGATTATTGCTTTTCCCAGCTCAAGCGATACTCACCCAGACCACATCAGCACCAATATAGCCGCTAGGTCGGCGTTAGAAAGGTATTGTAAAGAGGTTGTATCTCTTCAATACTGTTTCTGGGGTGAGGATGAAACTCAAAATATAATCCTGACGCACCCATCCGGCATAATGGCTAAGGAAGAGGCAATCAGAGAACATAAATCGCAACCGATAGATAAATATTTCCGTTGGTTGTATGGAAGCGACAAAGTAACTAACGGAGATGAACGATATTACAGCCCCGATCCAGACAAAACTATTTTAATAATGTCCGAGTGGGGCTTTGATGTCCATTTCCGATAAGAGACAGGGTGTAACGCGCAGTTACACCCTTTTTATATTTAATCTTTGCTGAAACAATTTTTTGGCGGCTTTTAGGCTTATTGATTTTGAGCCCTTAATTGCCAGAGCCATTAATTTTATGGCCGTTTCCTGATAGTAAATCCGGGCGTGTTCAAATATTCTTTGCTTTGAGGTTCCCCCGTAATATTTGAGTACCCGACGAACAAATTGATCGCCATATGAAAAGAGAGCGCTAAAATCCCGGGCGGGGTCGTCTATTGAGGCATCGCTAAAATCAATAATGCCGAGGTTATTATTAGAGCCTTTATTAATAAAAATATTTTCGCTTGTAAGATCGCCGTGAATTAAGGTTGGCCTGAATCCTTTTAATGTTTTTTTACGTTTTTCCATAAAATTATCAAGAGCCTTTTTTTCCGGTTGGGTCAGATAAGAATAAATAAACTTGGCATTACCCGCGACTTCTTTATTTTGTATGTCAATATTTTTTTTTGGAATATGGGAATGGCGCGCGGCAGCGGCAGGAATTTTATGAAGCTGCGATAAAAAGACGGCCAGACTTTTTGAAAATTTATTTTTTTGAGAAAAACTTAATTTTTTATATCTGGCCTCGCTCATGGCAATACCGCTAATAATTTTATAAACTATAATTTTTGATTTGGCGTCTTTCAGAATCGGGACGGGCAGATTGGCGTCAATTTTTTTTTGCAGGTATGTTAATAAACAAAAATCTATCAGCATTCTTTTTTTTGCCTCAATGTTTTTTGGTATACGCACGACAAAGTTGTTGTCTAACAATAATACATTATAATCCCAGCCGGAGGTAATGAGCCTGGCTTTTTCCCACCGAAGATTCGGGAATATTTTATGTATATTTATGGCTAAATCATTACGCATAAAAATGGGTTACTATCCAGCAGGCGGGCTCTAGGCATTAAAGATAGTAATTAAATACTATAATATGAAATTTAAGTTATCTTAGTTCGTGTCTAGCGTATCATATTTTTTAACTTCACTCAAGAACAAATACGCTTTGGTCAGGTTTGTCTTTACCAGTATTGGCGCTCCGGGCATTTAAAAAATTAAGAGCTAAAATAAAAAAAGAGCTTGGGTTTTAGCCCGGGCTTTTTTATTTTCTTTAATGCCCCCTTGTTAAAGGGGGTAAGGGGGATTATGATTATAATATGAAGTATGATTATTTGCCATACAATAAAAATTTAAAAGGAAAAGCCAGAGAGTTAAGAAATAATATGACAGCCGCAGAAAAGAAATTGTGGTATGAATATTTAAGAAACCATAAATATATTTTTAAGAGACAAAAGCTAATTGATAATTACATCGTTGATTTTTACTGTTCTAAATTAAAATTAGTAATAGAAATTGATGGCGAAACACATCTCTCGGAGAGATACAAGAAGCATGATAAAGAAAGAACGGAAGCCTTAGAAAAATATGGTTTGAAAGTTCTGCGTTTTTGGAATGATGATGTTTTAAGCGGAATTGAAGCGGTTAGCGAGATGATAGAAGAGGAGATAAAGAAAAATTAATCCCCCCACCCCCGACCCCTCTCCTCCCCAGTCATACGACGGGGTAAAAGTCAGAAGAGGGGAGAAAATCCCCCTCCCTAACCCTCCCCCGCTCTCCCGAGCACTCGGGATCGCGGGAGAGGGGAACTTTTTTCCCGCCCCCACCCCCAACCCCTCCCCCGCTCCTTGCGTCGCTGGAGAGGGGAGAAAATCCCCCTTAGTCCCCCTTTATCAAGGTCAAATCCCCCTAACCCCCTTTATCAAGGGGGTATTTATGTATCCTTGACATATAATTTAATAAATGTTAGTATAAAAGTGTTATTCTGAATAACATTTTTTAAATAGGCAAAAATAGGCAAAATTACATAAAAACAAATCCCGCTTAAAAGGTGCGGGACAAAAAGGAGAATTTTTTTGTTCTTTGACATAGAAGAAAACAATCTAACAGGATATACACGAGGAGAGGAGTAAGAAGATGACTTTAATGGGTGTTTACACCGAGACGGTAGCGCCTCCTAAAGTACCAACAATGCCCGAGGTCATTCCTCGGAAGGTAAGAGTTGTTACTGCTCGAGAAACGGGCGAGAAAGTCAAAATTGTGGTCCTTAAGTCGGAAGATTTCGGGGGGGAGCACAAAAAGAACGGCTTTCTCTACCTTCTGGTTTTATGGCTGGTAAGCATCTGGGCCATGATAACCAATTCTTTCCAGATTCTATTCGTAAAGGTGTCCCAAGCAAGAAAAAGCACCTTGCGGGATATAACGTGGAAGATAGGCAGGAATCCTAACCACATTTCCAGTTTTTTCGTTGACCGGTTCAGCCGCTTCAACCACGAGTCAAAATTCGGCGCAGCCGGCTGGTTATCCCTTGATATTTTCTATAATTACTGGGGAAAAGTTAGGCCCCAGTTAAAAAGAGATTTTGAGGGGTTCATAACTAGGTTCTGGATTGAAAGAATGGCCAACCGCCAGGCAGTAACAAACAGATTTAAGATAGTTACCAATCTTTTGGCTGAAGCTTTTGAAGAATTGAGCAAAGAACCAGAGATCAGACTGGTGTCCGTCGCTTCAGGGTCAGCCCAAGCCGTTATCGCGGCAATGTCCAGGTGCCCGCATCTGAACATTAAAGCGATACTTATCGACCCGGACCGGGAAGCTCTTGCCCAAGCGGAAAAGGACGCGCAGAAAGCCGGCCTTTTGAGCCGTTTCACTTTTGTCCGCGGCACGCGCAAGCGGCTGGCAAGCATTTGCTCTGAATTTTCTCCCCATATAATTGAGATGGTTGGGTTTTTAGACTATCTGGGCGAGGAGAAAGCGGTTGAATTAATCAGCCGGATCAAAGACTGCTTGCCTGGAGGCGGGATATTTCTCACCTGCAACATCAGGAATAATCCCGAGAGGATTTTCCTGCATTGGGTTTTACTGTGGCCGATGGTCTACCGCAGTGAAAGGGAGTTTATTTCTCTCTTTCTTAAGGCAGGATTTTCCCCCGGCCAGATCAGAGTTTTTTACGAGCCTTTCCGGATCCACGGAATAGGCATCTGCAAAAAATGAGTTACGACCCGGCAATGCTTTTTTTAGAGTGTTGCCGGTTTTTATTTTCAAAAAAATTTGACAAAAATTAGAATTTTTGCTATATTTTAAGCATAAAGAGTTTTTACCCTCTACTGGTAAAAACTCATGTTCGTTCTCAAGAATCGCTCACAATCAATTCTTTAAGAAAGGGGATTACCGTGAAAAAGACGATTATTTTCGCAATGGTGATGGCCCTGATATTCGGGCTGTCTGGCCTGGTTTTGGCCGAAGATAACTTCACCAAGGCCGAGAATTTCATGAAAGTCAATCGGTACTCTGACGCCATCAAGGTGTTGGAAGATCAAATTCAACTCAAATCCGATGACGCCCGCGCCTACTTTATGCTCGGCGACATCTATCTGCGGCAAAACAGTTTCGCGGCCGCGGACAAAGAATTCCAAGCCGCTATCACTTTCCGCAAGGCTTACCGGAGCGAAGTCGGCAAGAAGTTCTACGTGGCCGGGCTTGCTCGCTTAAACAGCGGAGAAGTGGACCTGGCCAAAGACCTTTTCCAGCGGACTGTTAAACAGGATCCGGCTCAAGCCAAAAATATCGCCACTGTCTGCCTGCAAGCGAGCAAGAAATATTTTGCTCTTTCCCAGCCGGAAAAAGCGGAAAAACTTCTGCCCTTAATTCTTTCGGACAAAACCTTGGCTCCTCAAATCCAGGCCGAGAGAACCAAGTACGGCGAAAACATCATCCGCCAGGCCCAAACCCGGGAACAAGGCCTTAAGGCCGTTCCTTATGTAGGTCAAGCCCGAGTGGATGCGGTTTTTCCGGCGCCGAAGTGGGAAACTGTTTTTTCCCAGACCTACGTCGGCAAAGGTCCGAAAAGAGGTGAAGACATCAAAAAAGAGAATTTTATTAAGACGGTGGGCAAGGAATTGAAGCGGAGCGACAAGCTTATAATTTCCGGGGGAGTATTTCGGATGTTTGATGGGGTATGGAAAGAATACGAAGGACATTTTGAAATCATCAACCAAGCTCCGGATGATGATAGCACATTCATCTACATCGCCGCTGAAGAGGGGGTAGAGGTCAAAGTGGAAGTGCAGAGATTTATCCAACCCCCAAAGCGAGAAGATCTCGTTACTTTGGCAAATATTTCCGCCAAGTAACAAAATTTTTAAAGGGAGACCGCTATATACTGTCTCCCTTTCTCTTTTTTAAGGATTTTGCTATAATTAAAATAGATAATTATTATATTTTATTTTATGAAAAAAATAATATTAGTAATTTTAATGTTAGTATTATCTTCATTTGTTTATAGTATTTCGGTACAGGCGACTGACGATATTCCTAATAATCCTAAAAATCCAAGCGATACTGTTACCTTAAAAAATCCTCTCGGCGAAAACATCACCCCGCAAATCTTTATCGGCAAAATTATTAAAGCTATTCTCGGCATTGTCGGGTCCTTGGCTCTTCTTATGTTTATCTGGGGCGGATTTCAGTGGATGACCGCGGCCGGAAACGCGGAAAAGGTGGAGAAGGGAAAACAAATTTTAGTTTGGGCAACGATTGGGTTGATTGTGATTTTCACTTCCTATGCCTTGGTCAAGTTTGTCTTTACGAGTTTGGGAGTGTAAGGTATTATATTTTTAGACAGGATTAAATATGATCGGCGATGCCTTTTAGGTATTGTCGGTTTTTTATTGAGAAGATTAAATAAATTTGGTATAATAGGGGTATAGAAAATAATTTTATGCAACTACAATATTTTTTGTCTATTGACGGCTTGATAACTGGTATAATAGCCTTTATTTTTGGGTTGATTGTTTTAATTAAAAATAAAAAAAATATCGTCAACCAGACGTTATTTTTATTAACTGCGGCGACGGCATTTTGGGCTTTGGGTTATTGGCGATGGTTGTCAATATATGAAGATGGGGAAACAGCTTTATTCTGGGCAAGAATTTTATCTATTGGCTCAACTTTAATACCTTTATTTTATTTCCATTGGATTATTTCTCTTTTGGGTTTAAATAAACAGAAAAAGAAAATAATAATAATTTTTTATATAATATCGTTTTTCTTTTTACTCTTTTCTTTTTCTCCTTCGTTTGTAAGGGGGGTGGAGTCCACTCCCGATTTTTCTTTTTGGCCTAAAGCTGGCTGGTTATATTCTTTATACTTAATTTTTATATACTTTAGTTTAGTAATTTATTCCATAATTTTATTATTGAAATATTATAGAGATTCTGCGGGCCTGAGAAGAGCGCAAATAAGATATGTTTTATTAGGTTCTATATTAGGATTTGGTGGTGGCGCAACCAATTTTTTTCTTTGGTATAATATAGAAATTTTGCCGCTAGGAAATGTTTTGGTTGTTTTATATCCCATATTATTCTCTTATTCCATTATTAAGCATCGCCTCATGGATATAAAATTTGTTCTTCGCAAGTCGTATGTTTATCTTTCTTCCCTTTCTTCCATAATAATTTTAGCGACAGCTGCAAAATATATTTTAATCGTATATTTTATTGAGGTTGGTTTTTGGACCGATTTTATCATTCTGATTTTAGCCATCCTGGCCTTTCCGGCAATCAAGGATTATTTTTACCGTTTGGGCAACAAGTATTTTTTCTCTTCCCTTTATGACAGCCGGGAAGTGATTGCCGAGATCAGCGATAAATTAAGGACGACTTTGGAAGCGAGAAGAATTTATGATTTTATTTTTGAATCCTTGAATAAGGCCTTGCATTTTAAGGCCTTTGGGGTTTTAGGGTATGATGAAAAGAGCGGGTATTATCTTGTCCAGTATAACAAGGGCTTTGCCCTGGGCGGGCAGAAAAAATTTTTAGAAAACGAGGAACTGCGCCGGCTGTTTGCGGGTCGCAACGAGGCGATTGTGGTGGAAGAAATAAAGCATTCCCGCTATAACCGGAAAACCAAAAAGATCATTGATTTTCTGGAAGGTTTTAAAGTTGATATCCTCGCGCCGTTGAATGTTAAAGATAAAACCATCGGCCTCTTGGCTTTGGGTCCGAAAGAGTCCGGGGATATGTATAATGACGAGGATTTAAAGGTTTTAAAAGTTGTTTCGGCCCAGGCCGCCATTGCCATGGAAAACGCTTTGCTTTATGAAGAAACTTTGAATTTTACGGTTAAACTGAAAAAGGAAGTGGCCAAAGCGACCGCGGATTTGAAAATCGCCAACGAAGAACTAAAAAAACTGGATGAAGCCAAAAGCGACTTCATTTCCATTGCTTCGCACCAGCTGCGCACGCCCCTAACCGTTATCAAGGGCTATATTTCCATGATGCTTGAAGGCAGTTTCGGGCAATTGACTCCGGCCGGAAAGAATTCTCTGGAAAAAGTCTATGAATCCGGAGAACGTTTGATCCAGCTGGTGGAAAACTTATTGAATATTTCTCGCATAGAATCCGGCCGTTTGCAATTTAATTATGAGGAGGCTTCCCTGGAAGAAATAACGGATAGCGTGATTGAGGAATTGGCCGGGCCGATAAAGAAAAAGAAACTGCGCCTTAGCTACAAAAAAGAAGAAAAGCCGTTGCCGGCGATAAGAATTGACGAAGAAAAGATCCGGCAAGTGATTATGAATTTACTGGATAACGCCATCAAATATACGAAAAAAGGCGGGATAACCGTGAGCGTAAAAAAAGCGGGAAAGAACGCCCAATTTTGCGTGTCGGACAGCGGCATGGGCATAGGGGAGGAAGAGTTGCCGAATTTGTTCAAAAAGTTTTCCCGCGGCCAGGGCACTTCCGCCATCCACACCGAAGGCACGGGGCTGGGGCTTTATGTGGCCAGGGAAATGGTGGAATCTCACAAGGGTAAAATCTGGGCGGAAAGCAAGGGGCGGGGGAAAGGGAGCAAGTTTTGTTTTGAATTGCCTATTAAAACAGATTAGCACAGATTTTTATACAGATTTAACACAGATTATTTATATGTTTTTAGAAAAAGAATTGAGTAGTATTTTGATGAAGTCATTTCAAACTCTAAATCCTAAACTCTAAATCCTAAACAAATCCAAATTAACAAAATCCAAATGTCCAAAACAGCCAAAAGCGCTAATTATTATGATTTAGAAGACAGGACGTTGAAATTCGCCAAAGAGGTAAGGCAATTTATTAAACAAATACCCAAAACCATATCAAATACAGAAGATGCTAAGCAATTGAATAACGCTTCCGGTTCTGTTGGAGCCAATTATATTGAAGCCAACGAAGCCATCAGCAAAAAGGATTTTATCCATAGAATAAAAATTTGCCGCAAAGAAGTAAAAGAAAGCAGATACTGGCTGCTGTTGGTTTATATCGACAGTAATGTATACTTAGAAGAAACAAGACAATATTTAGTTAATGAAGCCACGGAATTAATGAAAATTTTCGGCTCAATCTTAGAAAAATGCAAAGATAATGAAAGTCAGTTTAGAAAATTTGAACATTAGGATTTTGAAATTGTTTAGAGTTTAGGGTTTAGAAATTAGGATTTTAGAACCCAAAAACATCAATGCATTTGTTAAATAGAAGATTTGTTATATTAAAACATATGTCAATAAAAAAGATTCTTATAATTGAAGACGAGGACGCCTTGTCCGAGATATACAAAATGAAATTTGAGCAGGAGGGCTACCGAGTTTTTTCGGCTTCTGACGGGGAAGAGGGCATTGCGGCCGCCAAGAAAGCCAAACCCGATTTGATTCTCCTGGATTTGGTTTTGCCAAAAATGGACGGCTATGAAGTTTTGAAAAAGTTGCGCAAAGAAGAAAGAGAAGGAAAAAGCAAGGTTTACATTCTTTCCAATTTGGGCCAGAACGGGGAGATAAAAAAGGGCTTTGCCAACGGAGCGGACGGGTATATGGTAAAAGCCAATTTAACTCCCAGCCAATTGGTGAAAAACGTGGAAAAAATATTTGCCGGCCAGAATGTAGGCGTGAAAAAGCGGATTTTAGCTCCGATGATAGAGGAGGGAAAAAAAGAAGAGGAAAAAAGAGAAATAAAAAATAAAGGCGTGGAAATTTTGTTGATTGAGGACGAGGGGGCGATTATTGAGATGTATAAATTGCGTTTAGCCAGAGAAGGTTATGGGGTGGAAGTGGCCAAAAACGGGGCCTGGGGAATCAGGCGGGCAAAGGAAAAAAAATTTGACGTGATTATCATGGATATGATGATGCCGGCTATGAACGGTTATCGGGCTATCAAAGAGCTGAAAACCAGTGAAGAAACCAAGGATATTCCGATTATAGTTTTGTCCAACAGCGCGCAGGACAAGGACATAGAGCGCGCCAAGGAATGCGGCGCCGCCGGTTATTTATTGAAATCGCGGATAACGCCGGCGAGATTGGTCAAGGAAATAGAAAGAATAATTAAGAAGTGATCACCGCCAAGACGGGGCAGGCGGGACAGGCGGGACAGGCGGGACAGGGAAGTTAGAAGTATTTTTTCGGCAGAATCCGACGGCGGTCGAGATTCTGCCGTGGCGGTAAAAACTCTAAACACTAAATCCTAAACTCTAAACAAATTCTAAATTCAAATTACCAAAACTCAAAATATCGTATCTCAATAATTGTTTTAAGAATTTGGATTTTGGACATTTGATATTATTTAGGATTTAGAAATTAGGATTTAGAATTTAATTTATTTTATGTCTATCAAAGTCAACCAGGAGCTTTGCATCGGCTGCGGGGCCTGCGCTTCGCTTTGCCCGGACGTTTTTAAAATGAACGAGGCGGGCAAGTCCGAAGTGATAAGTCAGGCAAATGTCGAATGCGCCAAAAATGCGGCCGGAAGCTGCCCGGTGCAGGCGATCAGCGTGAATTAAGAAGTAAAAATTAAGAAGTAAGAATAACCTTGGCTTTGGGTTGTTTTTTATTGGCAAAAATGTTAATCTTGATACACAAACAGATTAACTTATAACCTATAACATATAACGCGATGAGTTATTAGTTATAAGTTATGAGTTATTTTTTATGGATATTGAAGAAATTAAAAAATTAAACATCCCCACCACTCCTGGCTGTTATCAGTTTCTGGATAAGGCCGGAAAGATTATTTATATTGGCAAAGCGGCTAATTTAAAAAGCCGTGTTTTGTCGTACTGGCAGAAAAATGCCGATTTAACGCCGGCCAAAAAAGCGATGCTTCTCGAAGTAAAAAAGATAAAGTGGATTATTACTGAAAGCGAAATTGAAGCCCTGCTCCTGGAAGCCAATTTGATCAAGAAGCGCCAGCCGAAATTTAACGTGGTTTTGCGGGATGACAAGAGATTTGTTTATATAAAAATTTCCCTGGAAGAAGAATGGCCCAGGGTATTTATGACGCGAAAGCTGGAAAAGGCCGGTCGGTATTTGGGCCCTTTCACCAGCGTTGAGGCGGTAAGGGAGACTTTAAAAATTATTAGAAAAATTTGGCCTTATCGCTCCTGCGCGCGATTGCCGAAAAAAACTTGCCTTTATTTTCGGATCAACAAATGCCCCGGAGTTTGCGAAGCCAAAATCAGCAAGCAGGAATACAGAAAAATAATTAAGCAGATAATTTTATTTTTGGAAGGAAGAAAGAAAGAAGTGATAAAAAAGTTAGAAGTTAGAAGTAATAAGTTAGAAAGGATAATAAAAAACACAAAAACACAAAAACACCCTACTGCGCCAGGGCTTCAAGGGGCAAGTAAAAACACAAATGAGTATGAAAAAGAATTATCGGCTATTAAATTTCAGCTATTGAATATCAAAAAAGTTTTGGCGAGCGCCAATATTATTTCTTTGGGCGATAAATACGAGGCTGATGTTGTGGAACTGGCAAAAATTTTAGGTTTGCCCCGGGCGCCGAAAAGGATTGAAGGATATGACATTTCCAATATTTTTGGCCAAGAAGCGGTCGGATCAATGGTAGTTTTTAGAAACGGCGAGCCGGAGAAAAACGAGTATAGAAAATTTAAAATAAAAATTAACCCGGGCTTGGCTAACGATGTCGGGATGTTGAAGGAAGTGCTGGAGAGAAGATTCAAGCATGTAAATGGAAAAATTCCCCCATCCCCTGCCTACCGGACAGGCAGGCCCTTTGTTAAAGGGGGCAAAATTCCCCTTAATCCCCCTTTGACGAAAGGGGGTAAATGGCCGCTGCCGGATTTGATTATTATTGATGGCGGCAAAGCCCAGTTAAATGTTGCCAGCAGGATATTAAAGAAGTTTAAATTGGATATTTCGATTATAGCCGTGTCAAAAGGCGGGGGATTGCGCTCGGCTCAAGCCTTGGACAAGATATTTTTTGCCGGGCAAAAACGGCCCCTGGAACTGCCTTTAGCTTCGCCGGCTTTGCATATTGCAAAACGGGTAAGGGACGAGGCGCATCGGTTTGCGATCGCTTATCACCGGAAATTAAGAGCAGGACTTACGCGCCTCAAATCTTTTCACCAGTAATAGCTTAAAAACAGAGAAATCAGGGTTTAAATCTTTATTTTCCCGCAAATCTACAAATTAACAACAAATCTACAAATTCTAAATTAAAGGTTTTTACTGGTATTTGTAGATTTGTAAAAGATTTGTAATTTGTAGGAAATTAAAAAGGAAAGACGATATAACCGCTTCAAGATTAGGAAAGTTATTAAATGGCGTAAGTCGTGTTAAGAGATAAAAAGATGTTTTAATCTCCAGCTTTCTTTATTAAGTCAAATCCCCCCAACCCCCTTTAACAAGGGGGCTGAACAAAACTTGACAAATTATTTTTTTGTGTTATTGTATTAATACAGAAATAAAAAGCGGTAAAAATAACAATAATAGTATGATTTCCTTTAGATTTGGCCCCAAAACCGATGATCTGTTCAGGGCGATTTTAGCCCTGGAAAATGAGAAAGAAGCCGAAGCTTTTTTTCGCGATT
>JAQTRU010000030.1 GCA_028711655.1 Patescibacteria group bacterium | reverse complement strand
AGAATATCTGCCAGAATACGTGGCTGAATTTTCAGTAAGATTTAGCCACCCGGAAATCTTTGATTCTCCGCTAACCTATCTGCAAAAATCAATTAGCTCTGTTCCACTTGACTAGGTATACCCAAAAGGAAGGTATTGACAAAATTGCAAACCTATGCTACACTTTACTCATAATTAATTTAAGATTTTGCCTGGCCTATTTTTAAAATTTAAGCTAAGCAAAACAAAAAACCATTAAATGAGCGATCAAAACAACTCCTTTGGCCAACGCCAGATGTACCAAGGAAACTGGACCTGTTCTGGCTGCGGCGCGGAAATCACCGAGCTGCCTTTTCAGCCGGATGGAGACAGGCCGATTTTCTGCCGCGACTGCCACAGGCAAAGACGCGACAGCCGGCCAAGGAGATAAGCCCCGCGCTTTAGAAGCGGGACAAGTTGGAAACTTTAATCTATCTTAAGATAATATACTTCTATAGGTAAATATCCAACGTAAAAACCCCGCCCTTTTCTAAGGGCGGGGTTTTGTTATTTTGCTTTTTTGCCTCATCTATAAATACTTTTCAATAACTTCCGCTAAAGCTTCTTTGGATTGCAAACCGTTCAAAGTCTCCTTGGCTTGTCCGTCTTTAAATAAAATAATGGTCGGAATGCTCATAATCCCATATTTGCTTGAAGTTTCCGGAGCTTCTTCTGTATTAATTTTCCCTACCACCGCCTTCCCTTCCATTTCTTCCGCCACTTCATCAACTATCGGGCCCTGAATCTGACAGGGACCGCACCAAACAGCAAAAAAATCAACCAAAACCGGTTTTTCCCCCGAAGCTTCAATAACTTCTTTTTGAAAATTTTCATCATTAAAAACTCTCTCCATAAATTGATTTTTAGATTATTAAATGTAAAAACATTTTATCATATCCTTGTTTGGCCTGTCAAAATATCCTAAGTCAGTAAAAACCCGCCGTCCACCACAATCATGGCTCCGGTCATATAAGAAGAAGCGTCAGTTGCTAAAAATAAAACGGCCAGGGCGATTTCATCCGGCTCGCCAAACCGTCCCAAAGGAATTCTTTGGGTAAATTGCTTTATAACTTCCTGCTGATTGGCGCCATCTCCGCCGGCGTTCATTTTCTGTACGCCCTCGGTATTAATCCCGCCCGGGGCAATGGCATTAACCCGAATCCCTTTTTTGGCTGTTTCCAAAGCAAAATTTTTGGTAAAGCCCCAGACTCCGTGTTTGGAAGCGTCATATGCGGCCAAACCCGGCTGGCTGGGATGAAGAGCGTCAATGGAAGCGATATTAACAATATTGCCCTTGCCAGCTTTTACCATTACTTGGCCGGCTTCGCGGCAGCAGAGAAAAACTCCGCGCAGATTAATGGCCTGAATTTTTTCCCAAAGCGCCAAATCCATATCTAAAACTAACTTATTGGGAAAAATGCCGGCGTTATTAACAAAAATATCCAATCCGCCAAACTCCTTTACGGTTTTAGCTGCTAAATTCTTTACCTCCTTTTCCGAACTCACATCGGTTTTAATAAAAACAGCTTTATTTTCTCCTCCGGCCAAAACCTTAACTTTTTCCTCCCCGACTTTTTTATCAATATCGGCGATAACCACATTCGCTCCGGCCTCAAAAAGCCGTTTAACAATCCCATAGCCAATGCCCATGGCCCCGCCGGTTACAACCGCGGTCTGCCCGCTTAAATCAAATATTTCGCTTATGGTTTTATTCGGCATAAAATTTTTATCCCGCATCTTTTGCTCCGCCCCGCATGTTTCAATGTTTTCCCGGTCGGATTAAAAGGCGCGAGATTTTTTCTTAATTTATAAATCTATCTTCGATTATAGCAAATCGTGACCAAAATAACAAAAGCCCTTTGCCTTATCCTTTAAAGTTGCTAAAATGAAATTAGCAGTTATTTTGAATTTCAACCCTGGGTATGAAACCGAAAAAAAAACCTGTTAATACCAAAGCGCTGGTTATTGTCGCTCATCCGGACGATGAAACTATCTGGATGGGCGGTTTTATCGCAATGCATCCAAAGGTGAAATGGACAATTTTTTCCTTGTGCCGGGGAAATGACCCCGACAGAAAACCAAAATTTCTAAAAACATGCAGATATTATAAAGCCAAAGCGGTAATCGCCGACTGGGAAGACGAAGGCAAGTTGTCCCTGAAAAAATCAATTCCAATTGCCAAAAAAATAATTATTAAAAAATTGAAAAAAACGGATCGGGAGAAATTTGACTGGATTTTTACCCATGGAAAAACGGGCGAATACGGGCACCCCAGGCATATCGGCGCCCATCAAGCAGTCAATTCGTTGGTCAAGGGCGGAATATTAAAACCAAAAAATATATTTTATTTCAATTATAAAAAATCCGGCAAAAAAAAATTCTCCCGCCCGCTGGCTGAAAATGACTCCGATTTGCTTATTACGCTGACGGGAGAAGAATTTAAGAGAAAAAAGGGAGTGATGACCGGTATTTACGGTTTTGACGCAAAGGGAATTGACGCGGGTTATTGCGCTAATCCTGAATCATTTAAGATAAAAAGTTATAAAAATTAATCGTCATTATGGGTTTTGCCCGCTTGGAGAAGGCAGGCTATCCGGAGGAGAGTAAACAGATAAGCTCAAAATGGCATAAAAAATTATGAAAATAGCCGTTCTATATGTTCACCCTCCTGAACCGGATGGTTTAAGCATCCAGGGCAATTTATTATATCGCGGGTTAAAAGAAATCGGCATTGAAGTCATGCCTTGCCATTATTTTTCCAGTTTTCAAAAACAATGGGTTCTAAAGGCGTTTAAACCGGATATCGCCATTGGCATCGGATGCTGGACTTATGTGCCGGACATTGTTCTAAGCCCCCAAGCAAACGGAGTTATCCCCGTGCCATGGCTGGTGGCCAATGGTTGGGTGGCAAATTACAAAAATATTTTAGGTTCCCTGCCCCTGGTTTTCACAACTTCAAACTGGGTAACCGGAACCTATAAACGCGACGGCGTGGACACAAAAAATTTTGAAACTTTGCCGATCGGTTTTGATCCCAAGGAAATAAGGCCAATGTCGCGCAACGACCAAAAAATTCAAGAATTGCGGCGCCTGCTCAATATTCAGCCGCACGAAAAAATGATTTTGACTATCGGCGGCGACGTTACGTCCAAGGGAGCGCAAGAAATGTTAAAAGCCTTGGCGGAAATAGACAAGGAATTTAAAGATTGGAAATATGTAATGAAACATTGGGATTCGGAGTCAGCTGAAATTCACGGAGAAGAAGAGCGGTTGTTAATTGACAGGTTGGGCATCCCCTCCCATAAAATTATTTATCTTTCCGGCGCTTTTTCCCATGACTTTATGCCTTATTTAATCGCGGCCTGCGACGTTTACGCGGCCCCGTCGCGGCTTGAAGGCTTCGGCATGATCCAAATGGAAGCCGAGGCTTGCGGCCGGCCGGTCCTGTCTATTGACGTTGGCGGTCCGGTTGATACGATTATTCACGGCAAAACCGGATTTTTGGCGGCGGTCGGCGAGGAAATAAAACTAACCGAGGAATGGGCCTATGAATCCATGGGCTTTGACGCCGACCATAAAATTATTTTTGATGAGCCAAAAGTCTTGGCTTATCGCGCGAGCGTTCCGGATCTAGTTAAATATTTGAAAATACTTTTAACCGATGACAAGTTGCGGGAAAAAATGGGAGAAGAGGCGCATAAGCACGCAATGGCGAATTTTCAATACACAGATGTCGCCAAGCAAGCGCTCGAAATGATCAAAGAAAAAATAAAACTGAATTGATAATATAAATTCCAAAATTCAAAACGGCTCTGCCCTTAATGAAAGGCGGGGCCGTTTTGAATATACCGCTGAATTATTATTTAAAAAATCAAAACCTTTTTTCTCTCCAAACACTTATAGGCGTAAACATAAGTTCCGGCAGACCAGCCCTGGAATGGCTCTCCCATCGGCGCGCCGGTTTTGCCATGAAGCCATTCATTGAATTCCTTGCGGCGCAATTTAACCAACTCTCCGCGAAACAAACGTTTTTTATTTTTGGTTATAATATACGAAGGCGATTCCGGATTTTTGATAACGGCGAGATTGGCTTTTGCCAAATTAACCAATTCTTTTTCCGCCAAAGCGTATTTTTTCATCTTTATCAAGGCAACAACGTAAAGTCCGCCGATAAACGGCCAGATGCCGGCGTTTAAATAATTATACGGCTCACGCGCGTCGCATTTCTCAAAATAAGAATGCCATCCCGGCCCGCCCTTTTTGAGCGGGGGCCAAATCGCCTTGCAAGGATAGGGCTTGTTGATTTTAGCCTTTTCTATAAACTTAAGAATGTTTAAAGCAATGGCCGGAGTGGCCAAGCCGGTAATAACAGCCAATAAATTGCCGGCTGTATCAAACCATTCTTCGTGTTCGCGGTCGCCGTCATGATTTTTCCACCCCCAGGGATAGTAATAACCGAGTTTTTTATCATAAAGCGCGGCGTAAGCCCGCTTTTCTCCATTAATAGTCTTTTTTACCGCTTCCGCCGATTTAAGCTCGCCCAAAAATTTCAGCGCGGCGTAAAATAAAGATTGGGCGTAAATAGTATAACCGTATTTATGGGGAAAGGCGTCTTGCCAATCCATCGTGGGCTGCTGGACGATAAGACCCAAATTGTCCGGATCTTGGCATTTTAACCAAAAAAGGGCCTTGGCAATATTATTTTTGTGTTTTTTCAGCAATGACTTGTCCAAATAATTTTTTGCGTAGAAATAATGGCCGATAATATACCAAAGCGGCGCGTCCAAAGAGTTAAAAGTAATATCCGACTGCCGGTCTGTATTATAAGAGCCGACGCAGTTCGGCACCAATCCGAATTCGGTTTGGTTTTTCGCCAAAAGCTCCAAACTTTTTTTTATCGGTTTTTTAAACTCCGGGAAAAAAGAGGCGCCAAGGGAAGTTACCATGCTGTCGCGCGCCCAAACCGCCTCATACCCGCCGGGCAGGCCGGAAGCGTAAAAGCCGTTTGGCTTGGAACAACTAGCCAAAACTTCAATTGCTTTCAAATAGGCTTCTCTTTTTTTATCCATAAATATAATTTTAATTGTTATTTAAAATAATTTAATTCTTCCGATTGCCAGCCGGGCCAAAAGGTAAGAAATGGTTGATTCGGCTCCCTGGTTAAAATTCAGCGAATGTTTGCCCAATCCGTCATAGCAACCCCCCGTAGCTTCGTCATAAACCATTTGGCTCAAATAATTTCTTCCCAGAAACCAATTAAAGGCGATTTTTGCCTTTTCGGCGTAATCTTTTCTCTTGGTTATTTCATAAGCTTTAACCAAGGCTTCAACGGCCGAAGAAGTATCTTCCGGCTGCTGGTCAAAGTAAGCGCGCTTGCCGTCGCAAAAATACCAGCCATTCTGCCCGATAGCGGAAAAATAACTTTTCTCAAAATGAATCGGAAGTAAAAATTTTAAGGCTTTTTCCGCCACCTTTAAATATCGTTTGTCGCCGGTCGCCGCAAAGGCGCAAAGCAATGACTCCGGCATCTTAAAATTTGAATAAGTCAAATAATCCTCAAACCAAAACCATTTCTTGGCTATATTTTTTGGTTTGGCAATTTGCTGATTATATTTTCTGACCAGCTTATCAGCCATTTTTTTCAGTTGGTTCAAATTCTCCCCATATTCTTTTTTATAGTTATTGCCCGCCGGTTTTCTGCCAGAAATTTGCCCTTGGGCGTACGCCAGCCCGATTATGGTAAAAGCGATAGCCCGGGGTGATTCAAGGCTGGCTATGTTTTTTTTAGCCTTCTTGAAAATGACATAAGCCATTTTTCTTAAGTTATCAGGCAGATTCCCGACTGAAAGCAAATAACCCATGGCCCACATGGCCCGGCCAAAAGAATCCTCACTGGTTGATTTATTGATAACCGTTTTATGCCGACTGATAAAATTAAAAAACTGGCCGCCGGATTTTTGGCAAAATTTAACAAACTTCAAATAAACAATAATTAAATCCAAAAAACTTTTTAACGGCTTCTCTTGATAAAGCATGGCGCTAGCCAGCAAGGCTCTGGAGTTGTCATCCAGGCAATATCCGGAATTAAGATCCGGCTTGGTGTGGTTGGCGAATTGAATGATGCCAAATTTATCTGTAAGGGTCCTTATATGGTCAAAATTAATCTGCGGCAATTTTCCTTTTTCTCTTGGTACGATTTTGGCAAAATTATTAAAAGTTTTAAAATAAGAAAAGGCTACGTTCTGCCAGGTCATATGGCGGGAATAAAAATAAGCGCTTTTTCTCATCTCATTCCTCGCCCTTTTGTCTTCCAGCATTGAAAACAAAGATTTTTCAATATCCTTATGATTTTTGAATCTTACCAAAAAACCTATTTCCGGGCTAATTGTATCCTTGGCGTATTGATTCGCCGTTGAAATTATCGGACAAGCGCAGGACAGGGCGTAAGAAAGGGTTCCGCTCACAGCCTGCCCGGGATTTAAAGTCGGAGAAATATAAATATCCGTAGCTTTAAGAAAATCCAACAATTCATCTAAACTTAAATATTTATCATAAAACTTGACATAATTTTCCAGCTTTAATCTGCTAATCATTTTCCTTAATTGGTTTCTGTATTTTTCCCCTTCATGTTTCCTGACAACCGGATGAGTCGCCCCCAGAATCAGGTAAAGGACATCCGGAAACTTTTTTACGACTTCGGGCAGGGCTTTAATGGCGTATTCAAGGCCTTTATCCCTGTTTAACATGCCGAAGGTTGATAAAATAGTTTTGCCTTGCAGATTTAATTTTTGTTTAGCTGCCGATTTCAGGGGAAAAGCCACGTGGTGAACGCCATGGGGAATAATGCGAATCTTTGACTTGTTTGTATCATATATTCTCTGTAAAATTCCCGCGGCGCTCTTGGTCATAACTACCACATTATCAGACCTTTCAATTACAGCTTGAGTGATACGCTTCAATTTTTTATCAGGTTTTGGCAAAACCGTATGAAAAGTCGTAATAATCGGCTTTTTGACTATTTCCATGAAAGGCAACAAATAATTTCCATGCTCTCCGCCAAAAATACCATATTCATGCTGAATGCTTACTAGTTTGATATTGCGCGATTTATTTATTTCTTTGGCCCTTAACAAATAATCTTCCATTTCGTCCTGGCTAATCTGCATGATAACTTTGCCGGGGTAATTATAAATAGCGGTAGCGCTACTGTTTATGGCCAAAATTCTGCTCTTCAAATCGGGATTAAACCCTCTATCTATGGCATTGGTCAAGTCTTGGGTAAAAGTGGCTATCCCGCATTCTCTGGGCGGAAAAGTCCCGACATAAAGCGCGCAAGGATATTTTAACTTTCTCATAACTCTTAATTTACACCGGCCGATGGCGTTTCAATGGCCGCCCAAAAAATTTTTAATGCCTCTTTCCCTTAACTTTATGTTTCATCAGCTCATTAAGCAATCTTTCCAAGCCTACGCTTGCCACGGCAATATAAGAGTCGGCCGCTCCATAATAAATATACAGCCGATTTCCAAAAATACTCGCGCCGGTGGGAAAAACCACATTGTGAACATGGCCCTCTCTTTCCCATTTCCTGTCAGGTGAAAACAGGGGATAAGGCAAACGGGCTATAATTCTTGTCGGGTCTTTCAGGTCAAGCAAAGCAACGCCGGCATGGTAAACCCTTCCTTTATTCATCGGCTCCACGCCATGATAAATCAATAACCAACCCAAATCGGTTTTTATCGGCGGGCAGCCGCCGCCGACATTTCTCGCTTCAAAGCCATACTTCCCCTCCAAAATAACATTTTCCGACAAATTTTTTACATACCCCTTCCAATAGTTAACATCTTTTAGCTGCCTGAATTTACTAAAATAAATTACCTGGATATCGGGCAAAATTCTATGGACGAGAGCAAACTTCTTGTTAATCTTTTTGGGGAATAAAAAACCGTCTTTGTCCCACAAAAGCACATCGCGCCCCGCCATATCTTTGTAATATGACTTAAAAAAATAATAATCATCCTTTAACTTTGAATATTTGAACAACCGGCCGATCGCATCATAACTTACCTGCGGGCTGATAATTCCCCCTCTTTTTAATTTAAATAAATCCGGGCCGTGGGAATAAGCAATCAAGGCGTTTTTTCCGTCATGGACAACATAAGTTAAATAAAAAGTATTGCCGATTTTAACAATTCTCGGGTCCTCAACTCCTTTTCTTTCATAGCGATGTTTTGGCGCTAAATAAGGAGCGCTCCATCTTTCCGCCACTTTAAGCGGCCCCTCCAATCTGGCGTAACCGAGGCAAGAAATATAATTTTTGTTCGTTGCCCGATAAATAATATGGACGTCATCGCCGTCCTGGTAAACGCCCGGATTTAAAACTGACTTATTTTCAAAATCGTTCTTGGTGGGTTTGAGAATAACTCCCTCTCGCTTAACTTTTATCATAACTTTATGTGGCGAAAATTAATAAATTATATTTGCCCTCCTAAAAATTCAGGTCTGCTTATCTTTATTCCATTATACCATAATTTATCTCTTTTCACGAAAAAAATCTTCTTGTCTGGCTGTTTTTGCCGGCCGCCCTTTTGCCAACCCGGCTTAAAATTCAACGAATTGACAAAACCGAATATCTTTGCTATACTGTTATCATAATTTAATAATATTTACGTTCATTTTACATCAGTAAAAATCAACGTAAACCAAACAAATGTCATATCAAGACAACGCCGGCGACCGGAAGATGTACCAGGGAAACTGGACCTGCTCGCAATGCGGGGCCGCGATTACCGAATTGCCTTTCGAGCCGAGCGGAGACAGGCCGCTTTTTTGCCGTGATTGCCACAGGCAGAAAGTGCAGGATCGTCCGAGACGATTCTAATTAAAGAGTAATATTATATTGAACTCAATCAGTTAATATACTTCTTAAACAAAAGCCACGCCCAAAGCGCGGCTTTTGTTATTTAGAGAATGATTGACATTTTAATTTAATTTTGCTATATTGCATAGTCATTCTCAATCAATGGCCAAAAGGAGGCGGGAATGGAAGATTTATTTGCCAGAATTGTTTTGGGGCACCTAACCGGTGACTATTTATTCCAGAGCAAAGTAATGGCTCTAAAAAAATCCGAAAAGGGTTTGGCCGGTTTGCTCTGGTGCACTTTCCATTGCTTCATTTACACCATAAGTGTTTGTCTTTTTCTCTGGACGGTCAATCCCCTGATTGTTGCTTTAATTTTTTTAAGCCATTGGCCAATAGACAGATGGTCTCTGGCTTCCAAATGGCTAAGGATAATCAAGGGGAGAGACTTTATCCAGGCTTATAGCTCCAGAGAACCATATCGCGATATTGACCTGGCGTTTTCTTGCCTGGTCTATGCGGTCGCAGACAACACTATGCACTTAATTCTTCTTTGGCTGATAACCAAATTTTTCCTCTGAAGCCCGGATAACTTCAGAGGATTTTTTTATTTAAAAAGGGGTAAAAAAACAAAACGAGATAAATACCCCGTTTTGTTGTGAATTATACTACAGTTACTTACTTTATATTTTTCTTTAATATCTCTAATTGCACCACATCATAACATCCCCTCCAAGTAGCATTATCCTTTCCTAATTTATTCGGATTCCTTAATTCTTTCGCCTGTTCTCCTACTCTTTGAGCTAAATCAACTTTAAGATCATCAAACAATTTAAATGGGTCAGTGACCCAACTACACCGATTATTATCGTTTTTCACTAAATTACGAAATGCTGCTAAAACTGGATAGATAAATCCACTCGGAATTCTATAACTAGACTCTCTACTCGTAAAAGGTAACGTTATTTTCTTCATCCTTTTTTTGTTTGTTACCTCAATTACTCCGGTTAAACTACCAAATTTCCCACCAGTAGAATTATAAGCCCCTGGTAATCTCAAATAAATATAATCATGCAGTTCCAAAATGGCAGGTAATAATGAAATGTATTTTTGCATTCTCCTATAATGCTTTCGATAATGTTCGAGTAGCGCGTTCTTTGTGGTATAGGTTTTAATCGGATGGACTCTATCATCAAACTCTTCAACATCAAAACAAATCATATAAGAAAGAATCTCTTTTATATCAATATCTTTCGATGTTCCGTCTTCAGTGAGTTCGTGCTCTTTATATGAAATCCTACCTTCATATTCTCTTCCTTTTAACGTCTTCTTTATTAACTCATATAATTTCAATAATTCCTGAATGCTTTGTTCTTTTACCTGTATAGATGTATTACGGGACTCAACTACCGATACAACTGCTTCTGGATCGTTAATACCTTCAATAACTTCTATTTTTATATATGCCTCAAAATCATCAAGTTCTTCCTCGGATAATCCTTCGAGAAAATTTTTTATTACAACGTAACTATGGCCTCCGTCGAGTAAACCATTTTTTGCCCGATCAGTAAATTCTATTTCTACTACATTCCCCTGATTATCAAAACAAACTCTATCCGCGAGTACTGTTAAACCCCGATTCCTAAAAAAGAAAGTATCAGGACTGTTTTCAAGTGTTTGTGCTATTTTTCTTGAAACTCCTGAATTTAAATTAGGATCTCGCGGATTTATCTTTCTCCAATTTTTAAACTCATCTGGGAGGTCTTTAATGTTTACCACAATCATATAACTTTTTGCTCCCTCAATTGAGTGAAGACCGGGTTCACTAATTACCTCGTACGGGCTTTCGATCTTCCTGAATGATAAAACGGGGAAACGAACTAAAGTAGCTTTTTCTGTAGAGTTCATAAGTTTGTACCAAAAAATTAGTATAAAATATTAATTTTAAACTAATTTCTTATTATTAATTAAACTTGCACAAAAAAAATGTGCTTTCCCGCACATTAGTACAAACCTTAATTAAATTATTAATTAGATAACAGGTTATACTAATTTCCCGAGCTTCCTGCTACGGGCACCATAGCTTTCGCTAATGGCGATAGTGGTACGGAACACACTATAAATAATATAATATATTAAAAAATTTTATTTGTCAATATCTGAACTGTGGATAAATTAAAATCTAATTAAAAAATCATGATTTTTCGGAATAATCATACTAAAATATTATTATGACTGAAAAAATAAAAAAGCGGTCCGATTTGACTGGACCGCTTTATTTTCTGTTTTAAAAAATTTCAGTAAGCTTCCATGGTGCAGGGCGGCTTGGGCGAAATCTGATAAACCGCGCTGACTACGCCCGGCGCTTCAGCCGGAATGCGCCTGCCCAGGTCAAGCAAAACCTCCTTCGGGGGTATTAATGGTTCGGCTGTCCGGGCATCAATGCTTCTCCAGGCCCTTACTTCAATCTGCAGTCCGAACTGGCGCTTGCCATCCACAACGCCGGTTACCCTGTCCTCGTTCAAAATCGTCATAGTCTGGAAAGGATTAAAAGGAGCAAGAAGCCCCTCAACAATTACCGTGGCTTGCCGGACAATCTCCAGTTTTTCTTCCGTTACTTCTCCCTTAATCCGGGTAGCCAGACCGGGTCCGGGAAAGGGCTGGCGGTTAACGATTTCATCGGGCAAGCCCAATCCTGTAGCCAACAGCCGAATACCGTCTTTGCGCAGCTGGACCAGGGGTTCAAAAATCTTGTAGCCGAAAGTTTCTTCCGGATCAATGCCCAGTTGCGCGAAAATATTATGCTGGCGCTTAATGCCGGCCACGGTTTCTTCCACGTCTGTTAAATTGGTGCCGTGAAGAAGAACCCGGGCCTGGCTCTTTTTAACCAGCGGACCGAAGACATCGCGGTAAAAAGACTGCCTGACAGCCTCCCGCTTTTCTTCCGGATCAATCACACCGGCCAGATTCCGCAAAAATATATCTTTGGCGTTTATGATTTCCACCATCACGCCCAACTTGCGGAAGATACCGACTATCTGGTGCGATTCTTCCTGGCGCATTAAGCCGGAGTCAATAAAATACGTTTTTAAGCGGGAACCAAGAGCTCTGTGCCCAAGCATGGTTACGACTGAAGAATCCACGCCGCCGGATAAGGCGTTTATAGCCAAACCGTCTCCGACCGCTTCCTGGATTGCCGCTACCTGCTCGTCAATAAAGCTTCGCATAAATCCAATGCCGCTTAACATAATAGCTGTAATCTCATTGGTGTCCATGCTAAAACCTCTCCTTTTTTGTGGATTTTTGTAAACTAATGAAAAGGACTAATTATTTTATTTCTTTACACGATTAATCTAATATATCCTAAAAAGCAAAAAAAGGCAAATTTTAGTCTGGCTTTAAAAATCCTTGACATTACCTTTAATTTATGATAATCTAACCCATTAAGTGTTCTTTTTTATTTTTGGCTGTATTTTTTTATAGCTTTATAGCAGTTAAACCTGCGGCAAAGTTTGCCGCAATCTGGCCCAAACAATCGTAAGAAGGGAGAACGCAATGAATGAGAGCCTCAGGGGATTTGCCAGAAGAATCGCCGCCAGTCTCGGATTGCCGCACGGTCTCGGGGAATCCATCATGGAAAGAGAAGGCGGATTTCTGGTTGAAACCTTTGATCCGGGCAGCCCGAAGTGCCGCGCCTGTATGGCCAAGAATGACGGAGAATGCCCGCTGGAAGAAATCGCAGATTTGTTGCCCGGCGGTATCCCCCTCCCGTTCGGCCCGCCCATGATGGGAGTAAACGCTATTACTTCAAAGACCTCTGTCAACATCGGCATGGACGAGGACGGAAGGTTGAGGGTGACCGGCCGGAAGACCGGTTCAATCTCCGTCAAAATTCCGGTCGACGAATTCCCCGACAAAGACGCCGCCGAAGCAATGCTGGAGGTCTTCCTGGCTATCAAGGCCATCGAAGAAGCGAACGAAAGGCTCAGGGAACTCCGGGAGGAAACGGACGAATTCAGGAAATTCGCGTCTTTCGAACCCGGCCGCCTACAGAATTACCTCTGGGATAAATTCCCGGCGTTCATGAACAAAGACGACATTAAAATCGCGGAAAGTGACTCCGCTTTCCTGCTGGTTGTGGAAAACGAGGAAAAAGACGACGTGGCCGTGGACCCCGTTTTCGGTCGAAAAATCCTTGACCGCCAAAGAAAGCTGGAGGAGGCAAGGGAAACCATCGCTGCCAACGAAGAACTCATCAACGAGTTGACCACCCTGGTGGAAGCCAAGGAGAGGATTGTCCCGCAATTGAAAAACGGCGCCCGAATCCTCGTCAGGAAATCGCTTCCCCAGGGAGAAAGATTCGTCGACCTTGCCGAAACGGAAGATGGAAAACCTAAGGCTTACCCCATTCTTTGGACAGTATATTGGCATTTAATTGTGATTAATTTCGGCCTTTAAATTATTTAAATTTGGAATCTTGATAAAATCTTTCGGCGATAAAGGCATTAAACATCGTCTGGC
>JAQTRU010000029.1 GCA_028711655.1 Patescibacteria group bacterium | reverse complement strand
TATAAAATCACGGCGGCTGACGACGGCGGCAACGAAACCGCTCTGGCCGATTCCACCGCTTTAAGAGTTTGTTCCACTAAAACCATCTCTAATGGCACCGTTTCCTCCGCCTGCGCCATCACCTGTAATAGCGGCTATACCCAGAATGGCTATACTTGTGTTTCTAGCGGCGGCCCTTCGTCATCTTTCTTGCAAGGAGAAACAATAACATCGGAAGAGGAATTAGAAGAGGAGGCGGAGACTCCAAGCACAACGGAAAAATTAGTTGAAAAAACCCAAGAAGCGGTAGAAGAAATAACCGATACGGCCAAACAGGCAGCCCAGGCATTCGCAGAAAAAATTACCGCCATTGTTTCTGAAGCGGCTGAAATTGTTAAAGCCAATGTCAATTCCCTTCTTGGCAAACTCGGATTTAAAAGAGATTTGGTTAAAGAAAAGGCAAGTGTTGAGAAATATGTAAAATCTTTGATAAAAGATATGCCGGGATACGGGCAAGAACAGCGAAACGCCCTGAATAATTTTATTGCCTATGGCACGGACACGACCCTGAAATTGGGCGAGGGCGAAAGGGCCGGCGTGGTTAATTCTTACAAATCAGCCTTTGGCAAGCTGCCAGCCACAGAAACGGAATGGAGCGATGCTATAAAAATCGCCAATGGACGCTGGCCAAGCGAAACGAATGAACAAACCGAAGGCAACGCTGAAGCCGCTTTCAAAAAAATATATCTCCGAAATCCGGACAGAACCAACCCCCATGACGATGCGGCCGTAACCGTCATGGCCTATGGTTTGCGGCCGGCCAACAGAAATTTAGACAGCGAAAAAGCGGCTATCAGAATATTTAGAGCTATTTACGGCTACAGCCCGAAAAACGCTTCGGCTTGGGATATTGTCCGCGCTATCGCCTACTCTGGAGCTACGAGATAATCTAAGAATATAAATCAAAAAATAGAGACGCGACTAATCGCGTCTCTATTTTTTTTGAAACTTCTAAACTTTTTAGAGGACGGCATCCTTGGCAGACTTGGATACTCTGAATTTAACCACGGTCTTGGCCGGAATCTGAATTTCTTCGCCAGTAGCCGGGTTTCTTCCCATTCTCGCTTTTCTGTTCACTTTTACCAATTTGCCGATTCCCGGCAAAACAAACTCTCCCGCGCCCTTTACTTCCTTGTAGGCCATCTCGGTCAAGGTGTCCATAAGATTAGCCACATCCTTTTTGCTTAAGCCGGTTTTTTCGGCCAAAGCAGCCAGCATTTGTGACTTTGTCATTTTTGCCATAAGTTTTTTAAAAATTAATTTATTAATTTGCGGAGATCAATTTTAGATAAAGGTAAATATATAGGTAAACTAAGGACTTTCACAATTTTTATCCTTAATTTTACTTATATATTTACCGGCAATTACCCACAATTGATCCACAAGCTAATTACATTATACAGGAAAACATTGAAAAACGCCAATAATTTCAAGGTAATTGTCTTGTTTTGCCGTTATCCACCGCCCTATTGCCGGATTTTAACTAAAAAATTAGGTTAAATTTTTGCTAATATTAAATAAATTATTAATTTCTTTGCAATACGGGGCAATTAATCAATTTTTGCCGGCCAGCTGCCCGCAAGCCCCTTTTATTTCCGCGCCCAAACTTTTTCTGATAGTTGCCCCGATTTTTTTCTTGGCAAGATAATTTTTGAACCATTGGGCTGTTTTAACGTCAGACGGAGCCAAATCGCCCGCCGCAACATTATAGCGGATCAAATTAACATGGATGAGCTTTGCTCCGCCTTCAATCGACCTGATAAATTCAATAAGCTCGTCGGCCTGGGCCAACTGGTCGTTTATGCTTTTAAACATTATATATTCCAGGAAGACCTTGCGGTTTGTTTTGCTGAAATAATAAATTAAGGCTTTTCTAAGCTGGTTCAGGTTAAAGCGCCGATTAACCGGCATATATTGGCTGCGCTGCCTGTCATTGGGAAAAACAAGGGAAACGGCTAGATTGACCTGCGGAAACTCCCGCGCCATATTTTTTATGCCTTCAACTATCCCGGAAGTGGAGACGGAAATATCCCTTGAAGCGAAATTAAAAAATTCCTCCCCTGTCAGAATCCTTAAAGCGTTTTTTACTTCGGGCCAGTTTAAAAATGGCTCGCCCATGCCCATAAAAACTATACTGGAAAACTTTCCGGCCAATTTTCGGGTCTTAAAAAAATTCTTCCAAAAAAGAACCTGATCGGTAATTTCCTCGCAAGTTAAGTCGCGCTTGAATCCGCTCTTGCCCGTAGCGCAGAAACGGCAGGCGAGCTTGCAGCCGACCTGGCTGGAAACGCAGGCGGACCAGCGCCCGGGAAGCGGCGAAAGCAAAACCGTTTCTGCGGCCAAACCGTCAGGCAGGCGCAACAAAGCTTTAAACGATAAGCCATCCTTTGATTCAAATATTTTTTCCGCCTGAAAAGACAAGGGAGCGACTTCTCCGGCCAGATTATCGGCCAAAGATTTAGAAATGGTTGAAATGCTTTCAAAATCCAAAATAAACTGCTTGGCAAAAGCGTCTTTTATCTGCCTGTACCTGAAATCCGGCTCCCCCATTTTTTTCAGCGTTAACTTTAATTTATTAAAATCCATAATTGAAAAATATTATTCCAAAGTAATCAAAACGATTTCCGACCGGCTCCCCGTCCTCATCGTCGGCCCCCAAGCGCCGGCGCCGCTGGTGGCATAAAGAGTAAAATCCCCGTCCCGATGCAATCCGTAATCACGGCCGCCATAAATCAATCCTGTAATAATGTTGAACGGAAAAATCTGGCCCGCGTGCGTGTGGCCGGACAACTGCAAATCAATGCCAAAATTTTTGGCGGCGCTAAAATCCGTATAGGGCGATAAATAAATGTCTTTGCGGGGATTATCGCCATTCGCCTGGCCGGATAAAATATCAACCGGCGCGTGATAAAGCAAAATCGCCGGTTTCTCCGGGTCATAATTATTTTTTATGTTTTTTTCAAATCTGTCCAAGCTAAGGCCGGGATAACTTACTCCGATAACCTGCAAACCGCCTATTTCCGCCATCTCATCGTCCAAAACCCTTATCCCCGTCTCTTCCAGCGCTCCCAGGGCCTCTTCTAAACCCAAATAAATTTCATGGTTGCCGATAACATAAAAAACGCCTTTGGGGGCTTTCAAAGCGCCCAAAAGCCCGGAAAAAGAATTCAAATTCCCGTCCAGGCCGTCAAATAAATCTCCGGTGATCGCTATAATGTCGGGATTCAGGCTGTTGGTTTTTTCCACAACCCTTTTTAAAAATCTATTTCCCAAAATTTCTCCCAAATGCAGATCGGAAAGATGGGCAATGGTTTTCCCCCGCCATTCCGCCGACAAGCCGTTTATCGGAACCGTTATTTTTTTTATTGCCGGCGTCAAGGCGTTAAACACCCCGTAACCGCTATAAAGAAAAACGACCGCTAAAACCGCTATGCCAAAAACAAGGCGATTTGTTTTTTTGCCCAAAGCTTCCATTGCTCCCATTATAAGCCAGGCCGCGCCGATAGCCAGCAAAAAATTAACCAACACCCCCAGCCACAAGCTGAAAATAAAGTATAAAGCCTTGATTAAAAAAATTTCCTGCCAGCGGACAAGAATGGAAGAAAAAATAAATCCGGCCGGCAAAAGAAAAAAAACCAGACGCAAAATATTTTTCCCCCGCCCGGTTCCCACGGAAAAATTGCGGGCGAAAAAATCATAAACCAGCCAATGGGAAAAAATTAAAAAAAATACTGCCGTTAGCAAAAAGGCGTACATAAGCGTTATTTAATTCTCTTACCTATCATGAACAAACTCTTATTCTTTTTCTCAAAATCTCTTATTATTTCTTTGATAAAAGAGGGGGTTTTCTTTTTTAAATACAGAAAACCAATAACCGAAGCGCCCAAAGCCCCGGCCGAATCAAGAACCAAATCATACATAGTATCTATCACGCCAAGGCGGGAATCGCAATAGTCCATAGTGATATCGCATAAATCCCTGGCATTTTGCATATCAAGATGAAAAAAATGATCCAGGAAAAATTCAAAAATTTCCCACAAAGCCCCCAGGGCCAGGGCGAAGCAAAAAGAAAACACCGCAAGCAAAATATGGCTTGAACGGAATTTTCCGGTCTTGTTAAAAATATAAACGAGCAAAAACCCCGCGAAACCGAGCGCCAATCCGGACAATAAATGCAGCAAGGAATCCCACCACCAAAATTTTATGTAAAAACTCCTTACTTCTCCCAAAAATAATCCGGCATAGATAAAAACAATAGCAAATATCTGCAAAGAGTTAGGCAGAAAAATATTGTATCTCCGGAAAAAAAATTCAGGAGAAAAGCTCAAAACAAGAACCAGCGAACTTACAAACAAGGACATCCAATTAATCTCGTAAATGCTGCCGAGTATGGCCAAAACCAAAGAAATTCTGATAAATCCGATTATGATTCTTTGCTTGTTCGTAATTGCTTTAAGAATCATTTTTTTAAAAACCGCATAAAACATACATCCTAACCCCGGAAAAAATATCTTAATTTTTCAAGAGTTTAATTTTGGGCCGATTCATATGTTTATTATAGCAAACTTGGCAAAAATTAAAAACCTCCCGCAAAAAAATCACAGCCGCCGCAAGCTGTAATTTTATTGGCATCAAACGAAAAAAACTCCCGGA
The DNA here is from genome assembly GCA_028711655.1 of Patescibacteria group bacterium. Lineage (NCBI taxonomy): Bacteria > Patescibacteria group bacterium. The sequence continues at coordinate 9,818 of JAQTRU010000029.1, read as the reverse complement.
TTACTGGCAATCTGCCGGGCAGGATTGCGAAGTTTCGGGGCAAGGGCAACCTTGGGCCAGACAGACCACTTCGTCGCAAATACCATCTCCGCACCTGTCAACACAAAACGATTCTCCCTCCCCAAAAGCTTTGTCCGGGGGCAAAATAGGAGAAGGAACTTGGAGAAATAATGATGCGGTCTCAATTGTATCGCCATCTCTCTTACCGCTAACGGTGGCGCGGTATCCTTCTTCCCAAAGAGTTGGCCGGCAAGGATTTTCTCTGCCATCACCCGGATAACAAACGCAATCGGAGCCAAATTCCAAATCAACGGTTAAAGCCGGTTTTCCGGGCTTCTCATAAACAAGTTTCCAAGCATTATCCCTATAAACCAGATTGCCGGTTTCATTAAAATTATTCTCTGCCGAACCGGCCTGGCACTGGACATTATTTATCAGCCATTCGCCTTTTTCCTTTTTCATTTCCACCAAAATGGTCTTGTTTCCGCCGGAAAAAAATTCGGTCAAAAAAATTTCGGCCGTATCGCCGTTAATCTGCGCTTTCCCCAGTTCAAAGCCGGCGGGCACATCCTGGGCGCAAAGAACCGGGTCATAACCTCCGGCCTGACCAGTCAGAAAAGATTCTATTATAGCGTCAACTTTGGCGGAAAAATTTTCTGTAATTAAGTCATTTTGGTAATATATCCTATCCACCATCGGGTTGCCTTCATAGGCGATCCATTGCTCATAAAATTTCGCCGCGTTTTTTTCGGGCGATTCACCGAAAAAAATTTCGTTTTTAAGGGCGTAAGAACCTCCCACGATTAAAGCCGAAGCGACCAAAACAGTGGAAATAATTGTGATTAAATTTTTTTTCATAATTTTTTTGCTTAGTTTGTTTTTATATTAAATATAACGTTAAAATTTAAAAAAGTAACAAAAAACCGATAAATTTATTTTTCGGTCGAACCCCGCCCCTCGCGAGCGACGGGTGAGACACTGATTTAACATTTTTGCAGGGGAAGAAGGAATCGAACCCTCATCACAGGTTTTGGAGACCCGTGTTCTACCATTGAACTATTCCCCCAGATTAATTTCAGATTTAAGATTTCAGATTTAAGATTTAACAGAAAAATTGTTAATTGCTAATTGTTAATTATTCCACCAGCTAGCAGACTTTATGGCTTTATGGACTCTTAACTATTTCTCCAGCACTTCCCCGTATTCCAGTTCGTAAATATGAAAAATAGTGATGGCCACGGAGATTATCAGCGGCCCGAAAAATATTCCCCAAAAACCGAACAAGGAAATCCCGCCCAAAATTGATAAGACGACAAAAATCGGATGGACTTTGGCTTTGCCCTTGATGACATAAGCCCAAATAAGATTGTCAACTAGGCTTATCACCAAACCTCCCCAAACCAGAAGGAAAATTCCCTGCCAAATTTTTCCGACAAAAAGCAAATAAATTCCCGTTGGAAACCAAATAAAACCGGCGCCGATATAAGGCAAAAGAGAGAAAAGGCCCATGAACAAACCGGCGAAAAAGGCAGGCAGGCCGACAATCATAAATCCGATCGCGCCGATCGCGCCTTGGGCAACCGCCACCAAAAAAGTTGAAATCATTGTTGAATAGCTTACATCGCGGAATTTCTTGAATATTTCCCGGTCATATTTGTTGGAAAGCGGCGTCCAATACATCACTTTGTCCATTATTTTGCCGCCGTCCACAAAAAAGAAAAACATGGTGAAGACGATTATAATCAGGGACATGATAAAACTGGTTGTTCCTTTGACCAAAGTCGCCGCCCCGTCCACCAGCCAATTGCTGGATTTTTTGGTAATGTCGGCGACAAAAACTTTTAGGTTATCCGCGTCCAGGCCGAGCAAATTGGCTTTTTCCAAAACATTGCTCTTTATGGCGCCGTCCAGATTGGTTTTATTCAAAAAATTAACCGTTTCCGAATAGGCCAAAACCGACCTCTGCGCCGTATAAATAATCAGGTTTACAGCCGGAATAATCACCACCAAAATTACCAAAAGGCACATCGCCAAAGAAGCCAAATTTCTCCGGCCGCGAAATTTCTTGACCAGCCACTCATAGGGGGTATAAAAAATTGAAACCAAAATGGCAGCCGCCAGCATTTCCACCAAAAAGGGCCTGAACACCAAAAAACAGGCGATAACCGCGAAAATAATCAAAGCGATTAAAAATATTTTGGATATGACATTTTTGTTCATAATAGTATTATAATAATTAATGTTTAATAATTATAAATCGCTATTTCCCCAACTCATCCAGAAGATTTGGATGATTTTTTAAAATATAATCATAGCGGTCAATGCTTTCCCCGGTCGCTTCATTGAAAAGAGGCGTGCCGCCGGCATACATCATGTCCGTTGAATCGCCATAACGGTTCAGATTGTTTTTCTCCAGCCAGCCGTCAATTCCCTCTTTCTGCTCCCTGGTCAGATCTTTCGCCTCCGGCGGTTTCTTCCCTTTGTCAAAAATATTGGATAAATCTTCCTGTTGTTCCTCCTGCAACCGGTCCAATTTCTGGCCGACCTTTTCATCAAATTCTTTTAACTTGTCTCCCAAATCTGCCGGAGCGCATCCGGATAAAATTAAAACAAAAACCAGCAAGGCGGCAAACTGGCTGATTTTTATCGCTCTAAGCATAAAATTTTCTTACTTAGTTTCTTTGTGCAAAGTGTGTTTTTGGCAATGCTTGCAGTATTTCTTCAGTTCCAATCTGTTTTTGAGGGTCTTTTTGTTCTTCTTGGAGAAATAATTTATTCTTTTGCATTCCTTGCATTCCATTTTTATCATGTTGTCTTGGGACATAATATTTGTTGCCTTAGTTAGACAGTTGGGTAATTTTTAAAATATAAAAATCAAAAACTAATTAACTAAGTAACCAATTAACTAAATAACTAAATTATACCTAATTATAGCCATAAGATACCGAAAAAGTCAAACAACGCCTAAATCCAAAATCCTAAGCCCTAAATCCTAAATCCTAAATCCTAAACAAATCCCAATTACCAAAATTCAAAACTCTAAACAATAGTTTAAAAAATTTGGTAATTTGCCCGCCCCTCCCGCTAAGGCGGGATTGGCGAGGCCGAGGAATTTGTAATTTATTCATCCAATCTTTATTTCTGGCATTTTTCGCAAAACCTGGTTCCTCTGCCGGCCGTTTTTATCTTCTTTATCAACCCCCCGCATCTTTTGCACTTCTCCCCCTCCCGATGATAAACCTTAAGCAGTTTAATAAAACCGCCCCTTCGGCCGGACGGATCCACATAATTGCTGAAAGTGGTGCCGCGGTATTTTATGGCCTTTTTTATAACTTTATTAATAGCTTTGAAAAGAGCTTCTTTTTCTTTCCCGGACAGGCTTCCGGCCCGCCTGTCAGGCTTGATTCCGGCCTCAAAAAGGGCTTCATCGGCGTAAATATTGCCAATTCCGGCAATTAGGCCCTGATTAAGTAAAATCGCCTTAATAGGCGCGTTTTTGCCTTCCAGAACCCTTTCAAGAGCCATTAAAGTAAACTTCTTTGCCAAAGGTTCTGGGCCATATCCCCCTTTTATTTTTTCCAATTCTTTTTTATTGACAATTTTAGCATACCCGAATTTGCGCAGATCATTAAAAAATAATCCGGCCTTATCCTTGAAAGAAAAAATCAGACGGGTATGTTTGCCCGGCAACGCTCCTGTTTCATCCCCTTCTCTCCCTGTTTCATGGCCGCCGGCCACAATTCCCCCTTCCCCGCAATAAATCAGCTGGCCGGTCATTTTCAGATGAATCAACAAAAAATTCTTCTTATCAGCCAGTTCAAAAATTAATAGCTTTCCAATTCTATCCAAGCCGGAAAAAGAACCGCCTTTCAAAATCTTAATAAAATCAACGGGCCGGCTCTTTACCGCTTTTTTACCTCTTATTTCAACCCCGATTATCAGCTTGCCCAAAATTCTTTTTTTCAAATCATTTTTAATTGTTTCCACTTCCGGCAATTCCGGCATATTTTTTTATTTTAAAAAAAATAAATTCCAACTCTATAATACCATTTCCCCAAAAAAGGAACAAACAATACGCGGAACGCATAACGTGGAACGTGAAACGCATAACGTGAAACTTTAATTTTCATTATCAAAACAACGAAGGGCAAACGTTTCCCCCTTGATAAAGGGGGCGAGGGGGATTTTTAAGGGGGCGAGGGAAAAGGGGTAAATTTTAAAAAAAATTGACAAAACTTTTAAAAATTGATAAATAGAGTATACTAATAATTGGCTATTTTAAAATGAGATGTTTACAAAATTGTTTCGTTGCGAGATTTAGATGTTTTTGGACAAGACGAGGAAAACCAACAAAATGATTTGAGGTGTAGCAGAGCTACATCGAAAATCATTTTGTGCCAGTTTGACGAAGTATTGGCCGAAAACGGCAAATCGCAGCAGGAGCAGTTTTGTAACCATCTCAATATATCAATTTCCACCGATGGAGGCAAAAAATGAAAGTCAACGCGAGCGTTTTTGTAAGGAACGGCGATATTGATAAAGCCCTTAAAGCCCTCAAAAAAAAACTTGAAAAACAGGGGCTTTTGGGGTATGACCCGGAAAAAAGACGCAATAAGGACGGAAAAAAAAGAAAAAAGGGCAAAAAAGAAAACCAGTAGGCTTAGGCCGTTTGGAGCAACTATCCAAACGGCCGATTTTTTATTCAAAATTTTTTCTACAATAAACCCCGCCCTTCGCGAAGGGCGGGGTTTGTATATCAATTTCAACTTTTAATACTTAGCCAGCGTCTCGTCGCTCACATCATAAATCTTTTTCCCGAAATAATTTTTCCGCAATTCTTCCAAGCTCCTTACATGCTCTTTCTTCCCGTTCTTTATGGCATAAATTTTAGCGTCCGCTCCCCTGATCAAGGCGCCGTCGGCAATGACTTTTTCTCCCAAAACTTCCGGGTACTGGATCAAAACCGAATTGGCCACATCATAAATTTTTTGTCCGGCGTATTTGGCCAGCTCTTTCAGGTTGGGAATATATTTCTTCTGGCCGTCAACAATGATAAAAATTTTTTTGTCGCGTCCCCGCACCAAAGTTCCGTCAGCGTATATTTTTTCTCCCAAAACTTGCGGAGCCGGAACGGCCGGAGTCGCCGGGGTAGCCGGAATCGCGGGAGTCGCGGGAGTGGTTGGAGCAGCCGGAGTCGCCGGGGTAGCCGGAGTCGCGGGTTGCTGTTGTTGCAGGAACCAAATCGGCATACCGCCGCCGCCGGTGGTCGGAGCAGACGGAGGAGTCGCGGCTAACGAAGCAAAGGAAGTAAAGTGATAGGTATGAATTATGGTATCAGAACCAACTTTTATATAACATTCTCCCGGGAAACTTATGTTTGTCGGGTTAGTGGCGTTATCACAAGTAACGGTTATTTTTTGCCAAGTGTTTGAGCCGGAAGGCCGATAAGCCACCTCGCCCGTAACTCCGGGCAAAGTAATTTTCACCGGCTTATCAAATAATAATACCCCGGCCTCGGACCCGACTTCAACCACGGTATTGCCGACAGAAAAGCCCGAAGGCGCGGTTCCGGTTTTAGTTCCGGTTTTCGGCGGCTCTATTTTCCCGTCCCAGCCGCTCGGAGCCAAAATCGTTGTTTCGTCCGGAATATCAACCTTGGTGTTAGCTAAACCAACATTGGAAATAGTAATCGGCTGTCCGGCTGTGCCTGATTTTAATTTAACCGCTTTTTCTACCTTGACTTGCTGCCCGCCGATATCCTGAGAAGCGCTTAAATCAACCGGCGCGGTAATATTACCGCTGGTAAAAGCATTCAAAGCCAGAGTCGTTCCGCCAACAACAATGTTATTGCCTATAGCCGTATCCATGCCTCCGGAAACGTCTAAAACCGTATCATCATCAAGCGTAATTTCCGTAACGTCTTCAGGCAAATCCGCCTGACCGGAAGTATCAGAGGTATAGATAGCGTCATTATAAGTAGCGTCAGACAAAGCTGTTTTGGCTACATTGGCATACCAAGGAATGACATCAACAAAACTGGAAACCCTATCTCCCTGGCCTACCCAAATACCTGAATTACCTGGAGTCTCTCGTTCCGGACCTGACGGATCCCCCCACCAGTTCTTTGTGGCCTCGACGGTAATCTCTTCAATATCATTTTTCACTCCATAATCAACATTATCAAGTATCTTGCTATTTTTAATAGTCGTATCTTGGGGCGCGGGATTTTCACCCCATTTTGGCTCAAGCCACAATCCAATCTTATTTCCAGTTAATACTACGCTGTTGATATTAACATCGGAACTATCACCCTTAATCACAATCCCCGCTCCGCCTTCGGCAGGCCCTTCCGTGCCATTGCTTTTGGCTGTTATTCCCTGAATATTTACGCCAGTTGTGTTTTCCACGCTAACCCCGAATCCATAATAAGGCCCTTCGGTTGTGTTTCTCGGACTTCCTCCGGCATTATTATTAAAGGTTCCGCCTTCAATTTTTAGATTTGTCATTGTTCCCTGGTTATTGAAGCCCATTACCTGGTTGTTATCTGCGCTGGTATTTATTAAAGTAATATTTTCTGAAGATTTACCAGGTACAAAATAAATACCTCTATTGCCATTATCTTCCGCTCGGCAATTTGTGAAAGTAACATTACTAACTTCAGGGCCTTCAAAGACGAAACCGCTGCCGTTATTATCCAAAGCTTTCACATCAATAAAGGTAATATTGTCCAATGCCTCTGTCCCGCCATTTATCCGGACGCCAAAATCACCGTTAGTAACCGTAAGCCCTTTCACGGTTACATCAGAAGATCGTATCCAAATCACATCACAATGAGGGTCGGGATTGCCGGCATCTAAAATCGTATCTGCGCTACCCGCGCCCTGCAATGTCAATGGTTTATTAATACTAACAGGTTCATACGCAGGGCCACCCATTTCAGCAATTCCATATGTCCCAGCCGAAATAAAGACCTTGCCACCTGGTGTTACACCCGTAATTGCTCCCATAATGTTATTCATCGGTGTTGTAACACCACCCTCACCGTTAACATCACCGTCGTAAACAAAAACATGACTTCGGTTATTCTGTGTTGCTTTACCTGTACTGGCTTGTCGCCAATCAACAACATAAGCATTACTGTTGTCTCCAGAAAGATTTAAAACATATGTTTGATAATGCTCTTCCCAATTTTCCACATCAACAAATGATCCCCCAGAATGCCATACAATATCCCATTCACTATGGCTTAAATCTGAAATTGGGGCATCCCATAAATTGTCAACAATATTATGGTTCTCAATATCTCCAAAATTTGTATAAATACAGATACCACCCTTGGTATTGTAAATTGTGTTATTTTTAACATCTAGACTGGAGCCATAACTCCCGGAAATACCTTGTCTGGTATTATAAATAGTATTACCTGTAATAGTGGCCATACAACCCCTTTCAAATTTAATTCCAAATGCGCCCCACTCAGACATGGTGTTTCTGTCGCCTTGGCTTGGAGTAAATATCTTATTGTTCAAGATTTTAATACCCGTTAAATTTTCGATCACTTTATTCTCTCCAACGTGAATAAGGCCATTATATTGTTTACTATAAGCACTAATAGCGTCGGGCGTGAGAGTAATCTCTAAATTTTCAATAGTAATATTATTAGCGGTTATTCTTAATACTGGAACTGTATCGCTATTTTGACCGACAATAGTCGCGGACGCATCCGTGGTTATTGTTACGCTTTTATTTACGTTAATTGAGCTATCTACAGCATAAGTCCCAGCTGCGACAACAATCGTATCCCCATCATTCGCCGCATCAATCGCGTCTTGAATTGCAAGATAATAAGTATCCTGGGTTGCGTTATGAACCGGAGGATAATTGATTTCTATCATGTCCTCGTCCATATACCAAAATCTATAATCAACATCTCCGCTAATCAACGCTTCTATTTCGCTTTTTACGTTAGTCCCCCACCAGTTCTTTTCCGCGTTAACAGTCTGATTTGGCCCCCAATTCAAAACATCATAATAAACACTACCTTGTATTTTGTTATAATTCGCGACAATATTGGTTGGTTCGGGGGTGGACCATTTTTCCCAATATTCAATCAAAATTCCATTTGCATTGCCCTCTAATGCTGAATTTTTTATTTCAATATTATCAGAGTTTCCCTTTATTATAATTCCCGCTCCGCCGGAAATTTCTTCATCTCCGGGAGGACCTTCTTTAATATCCGGAGGGCCCAATAACCCATTTTCATTTATTTCAATGTCATCTATTGTGGCATTACTAACTCCGCTCAATTCAATTCCAGCACCAAAATAAGGACCTTTTCCTTCATAATTTAAACCACCAGTATTATCATTAAATGTCCCCCCGGTAATCATCAGTCCGTCTAGGGTTCCTTGGCAATTAAACCCTGCTTTTTTATTGCCATTGGCATTTGTGTTTATTAATGTAAAATCTTCTGCGTTTGATGAAGGAGAGATATAAATTCCCCTGTCTCCGTTTTCGTTTGCATTAGAGTCTATAAAGTCAACCCCGCTGAAAGAAACGTCATTATAATTCTCAAAAACAAATCCATGTCCAAAATTATCAGTGACCGTTACGTCATTGAATAACAAACTGGAAATTTCATTCGCTCCGGAATGCGCATCGCTGGCTCTAATACCCCAATCGCATCCCTTTATTGTCAGACCTTCCAATGTTACGTCGGAATTCCCAATCCATAAGCAAGTGCTATGCTTACCATCATAACCGGAAATTACACTATGCAAATGCTCCCCGTCAACTATTGTGTTTGAACTTCCCGCCCCTTTTAATGTTAACGGCTTATTTATCCTTAAAAACCCATAACCATCCCAATCTAAATTATCAGGAGTATAAGTCCCCGCAGCGACATTAATCGTATCCCCCTCGCTAGCGGCATCAATCGCGGCCTGAATGGTTGAATAAGCATTGGGGTTGGTATTCGTGGCATAACCTATGGCATAATTGCCGGAAGAATCTTTCCCAGTAAACCACATTTTATAAACATCTCCGTCTTTTATTACTATCGGCGTATATGTTCTATCATTTCTCCAAGAAACCCCATCATCCTTATGCATAATCGGGTTAGTGGCGCTCTTTGTCCATGTTATCCCATCGGCTGATGTGGCATAACCAATTCCATGGTTGGTATTTGGCCCTCCGCCAAACCACATCATCCAGGTTTCATTTTCTTTAACCACAGTTGGATACCCAACAGAAGTAAAGTCCCATTCATCAGTTGATGGAGATAATACGGGCGCTGTGCCGCCATTATAACCCTTCCATTCTTTGCCGTCCGCAGAATAAGCGAGGCCTATATATTCATTATCTCCGTTCGTCCCCATATAATACATGACAAATTTATTATTCCATATATCACTATCGTCCAAGGCTTCAGATCCGCTTGAATTGTGTATCAAATCTCCGGGACCATAACTGCCACTGTTCCAACCAGATGACGCAATTACTGTATTATCTACTTGTGTAATCGGCTGGTCATTCTCCCAATAAATTCCATCTATTGATTCGGCATATCTTATTGCGTCAATCCCATATATATTACCCGGCGCACCACTACCACTGTCCCAGTACCACATCTTGTATCCTCCATTAATATATTCAACAAGAGCATGAGCAGGTTTATCGGCAAGCCCGCTTACTATAGTTCCCTCACTCCAATTTACGCCATCGTTAGAAACCGTATATCCTGTCTTATATGCCTCATCATCATCTATATCTGTGTACCACATATGGTAAACATCTCCGATTTTTAAAACAGTTGGATA